>DASXYS010000060.1:0-7936 GCA_036502365.1 Amycolatopsis sp. | reverse complement strand
GCGACGGGCCGATCGCAGCCACCGCATCGGTGTCCGACACGGTCTGACGATCGGCCCGCACGCCTTGCCGCGTAAGGGGTTTACGCGGTGTCCTGCAGCTGGTTCTCCGGCCGCAGCGCCACCGGCAGGCTCGCCAGCGGCGGCCGCTGCTCGCAGGTCAGGTCGGTCAGCACCAGTTCGCGGTCGACACCCCCGGCGGAGGTGCCGCGCTGGAACTGGGCCAGCAGCGTGGCCGGCGGGACCGCCGTGACGAGCCGGCCGTAGCGCTCCAGGCGGTCGAACAGCGTCAGCATGATCTGGCCCGCCATCCGGCCCAGCGCGTGGGTGCCCTGATGCCGGTGCACGCGGCGGCCGAGGTCCACCTGGGCGAGCGCGTCCAGGCCGCGGGCCTCCAGCAGGTCGATCAGATGGCCGATCTCGACGCCGTAGTTCGCCACGAACGGGATGCTCTCCAGCACCTCGCGCCGTCCCGCGTACTCGCCCGCGAGCGGCTGCACGAAACCCGAGAGCTCCGGCCAGAACATGTTCAGCAACGGCCGTGCGACGAGTTCCGTGACCCGCCCGCCGCCGTCGGCCTCGGTGCCCGCCGAACCCGTGAGCGGGCGGTGGTAGAAGCCCTTGACGTAGCCCACCGCCGGGTCCGTCAGCAGCGGGCCGAGCAGGCCGGTGACGTAGTCGGTGGTGAAGTCGTACAGGTCGCCGTCCACGAAGACGACCAGGTCGCCGGTGGTCGCGGCGACCCCCTTCCACAGCGCCTCGCCCTTGCCGGCCAGGCCGCCGAGTTCGGGCAGTACCGAGTCCTGCGCCACGACGTCCGCGCCGGCAGCCGCGGCGACCTCCGCGGTGGCGTCGGTGGAACGGCTGTCCACCACCAGGATCTCGTCCACCAGCGCGTGCCGCTCCATCAGCTCCTCGCGGATGGCGGTGACGATCGCGCCGACCGTCGTCTCCTCGTTACGCGCGGGGATGACCACCGAAACGCTGGTGCCGCGCTTGGCGGCGGCCAGCTGCTCCGGGGTCCAGTCGCCCGCCCGCCCGCTGCGCCGGTTCAGCCAGGTGCCGACCTCCGCCGAGACCTGCAGCTGCGCGCGCTCCCCTGTGCCACTCGTGCGCATGCCTTTCCCCTTCCTCGAGGCTGATCGCCTGGAGTCCACGGTCCGGGTGGCACGTTTCGCCCACCGCTCCGGGGCGCTACCGCGGTGTTACGAGTTCCCCGGCCATCGGCGGCGGCGTTAACAAGCGGCGTTGACGGGCGGCGTCGACGGAAAGCGGGTCAGGCTTCCTCGTCCTCGAGCATCTCGGGCGTGACGGCCGACTCCGTGTCCGGGATGCTCAGGTCCTTGGCGCGCTTGTCCGCCATCGCCAGCAGGCGGCGGATCCGGCCGGCCACGGCGTCCTTGGTCATCTGCGGCTCGGACAGCTGGCCCAGCTCCTCCAGCGACGCCTGCCGGTTCGACAGCCGCAGCTTGCCCGCCGCCAGCAGATGATCCGGGGCCGTGTCGCCGAGGATCTCCAGCGCGCGCTCCACGCGGGCCGCCGCCGCGACGGCCGCGCGGGCCGAGCGGCGCAGGTTCGCGTCGTCGAAGTTGGCCAGCCGGTTCGCCGTCGCCCGCACCTCGCGGCGCATCCGCCGCTCTTCCCACTGCAGCACGCTCGTGTGCGCGCCGAGACGGGTCAGCAGCGCGCCGATCGCGTCGCCGTCGCGGACCACCACGCGGTCCGCGCCGCGCACCTCCCGCGACTTCGCCTGGATGCCCATCCGCCGGGCCGCGCCGACGAGCGCCAGCGCCGCCTCCGGCCCGGGGCAGGTGACCTCCAGCGAGGACGAGCGGCCCGGCTCGGTCAGCGAGCCGTGGGCCAGGAACGCGCCGCGCCAGGCGGCCTCCGCGTCGGCCACCCCGCCGGAGACGACCGCGGCGGGCAGCCCGCGCACCGGGCGCCCGCGCTGGTCGATCAGCCCGGTCTGCCGGGCCAGGCCCTCACCGTCCTTGACCACCCGCACCACGTACCGCGTCCCCTTGCGCAGCCCGCCGCTCGCCGTGATCACGTGCACGTCCGAATGGTGCCCGTAGAGCTCGTGGATCTCCCGGCGCAGCCTCCGCGCCACCGAGCCCGTGTCCAGCTCCGCCTCGACGACCACCCGGCCGGCCACGATGTGCAGCCCGCCCGCGAAGCGGAGCAATGACGCGACCTCCGCCCGGCGCGGCCCCATCTTGGTGATCTCGAGCCGGCTCAGCTCGTCCTTCACCGCGGCGGTCATCGCCATGTACTGCCCCTCCTGCCTTCCGCTCCGCGCCCGCCGTCACCCACGGTGCTCCCCACCGAGACCGAGAGCCTCTCTCATGCACCGGGCGAGCGCATCAGGATCATGCCGTCCCTCCACCACCGGGTCGGCCACCGCCCCCAGGTGGGCCCGGCCGCCCAGCCGACGGGCCGCGCGACGGAGACTCGCCGGGTCCGGCACCGAATCGCGGTCCGCGATGACGGCGTCGACCCGGAGCTCCGGGGCGTGCTCGAAGAGTACGTCGAGGTGGCGCTCCGGCGAGAATCCGGCAGTTTCCCCCGGCTGGGGGACAAGGTTCAGCACAACGACCTTCGTCGCCGTGGTCCGCACGAGCGCGTCGTAGAGGTCCGGCACCAGCACGTGCGGCAGCACGCTGGTGAACCACGAGCCGGGGCCGAGGAACACGACGTCGGCGCCGAGCACCGCCTCGATCGCCTCCGGGCAGCCCCGCGGCGGCCGCGGCAGGCGCCCGACCGGGTGCAGGCTGATGCGGTGCACCTGCCCCGGGGTGCTCGCGACCGCGACCTGCCCGCGGATCCGCCGCAGCGCCGACGGGTCCTCGCTGTCGAGGCCGCTCACCTCCGCCTCGATCTCGAGCGGCTCCGGCGACATCGGCAGCACCCGCCCGGACACGCCGATCAGCCGGCACGCCTCGTCGAGCGCCGCCACCGGGTCGCCGAGCACCTCGAACAGCCCGGCCAGCAGCAGGTTGCCCACCGCGTGTCCGGCCAGCGCGCCGTCGCCGCCGAACCGGTGCTGGAACACCTCGGCCCACAGCGTGCCGCCGTCCTCGGCGGCGAACGCCGCGAACGCCTGGCGCAGGTCGCCCGGCGGCAGCAGGCCGAGTTCACGGCGCAGCCGGCCGGACGACCCGCCGTCGTCGGCGACGGTCACCACGGCCGTGACCTGACGGGTGACCCGCCGCAACGCGGTCAGCGTCGCGTGCAGGCCGTGTCCCCCACCGAGCGCGACAGCGCGCACCTCACTCGCGGCCAAGGTCGCGGTGCACCACCTTCACGGCCATTCCGTCCTCATTGGACAGTCGCTGGGCGAGCTCCTCGGAGATCGCCACGCTGCGGTGCTTGCCGCCGGTGCAGCCCACCGCGAGCGTCAGGTACCGCTTGCCCTCGCGCTTGTAGCCCGCGCCGATCAGCCGCAGCAGCTGGTGGTAGCGGTCGAGGAACTCCTCGGCGCCTTCCTGCGACAGCACGTAGTTGCGCACCTCGCCGTCGAGCCCGGTGTGCTCCCGCAGCTCCGGGATCCAGAACGGGTTCGGCAGGAACCGCACGTCCATCACCAGGTCGGAGTCCATCGGCAGGCCGTACTTGTAGCCGAACGAGAGCACCGTGACACGGGTCTGCGTGCTCGCCTCGGAGCCGAACGCGTCCTCGATCTTCGCGCGCAGGTCGTGCACCGACAGCGCGGAGGTGTCGAGGACCAGGTCGGCCTCCTCGCGCAGCGGCGCGAGCAGCCGGCGCTCGGCGGTGATGCCGTCGGCGAGCCGGCCGTCGGCCTGCATCGGGTGGCCGCGGCGGACCGCCTCGAACCGGCGCACCAGCACCGCGTCGGTGGCCTCCAGGAACAGCACGCGCGGCTTGTAGCCCCGCGCGTCGAGGTCCTTGATCACCGAGGCCAGGTCGTCGGTGAACGCGCGCGAGCGCACGTCCATCACCACGGCCACCTTGGTGATCGCGCCGCGCGCCTGCGCGCCCAGCTCGACCATGGTGGCGATCAGCTCCGGCGGCAGGTTGTCGACCACGAACCAGCCCAGGTCCTCCAGGCACTTCGCCGCGGTCGAGCGTCCTGCCCCCGACAGGCCGCTGACGACGGCGACCTCCATTCCGGTTCCCCGGCTGTCCTCTTGCGCACTCACGATGGTTCCTTCTCCGATCACGGCCCTTGTTCCCCTCCCGGGGCGGTGGCACCGGTCTCCCCGGCCAGTGCCGCCACCACGGCCTCCGCGGTGCGCCTGCCGAAGCCGGGCACCGCCTCGATCTCTTCGACCCTGGCCTGCTTGAGCTTCTTCACCGAGCCGAAGTGCTTGATCAGCGCGGTGCGCCGAGCCTGCCCGAGCCCGGGCACACTGTCCAATTCGGACGCCTGCATGCGCTTACCGCGCTTCTCGCGGTGGTAGCGGATGGCGAACCGGTGCGCCTCGTCGCGCAGCCGCTGCAGCAGGTACAGCGCGTCGGACGTGCGCGGCAGGATCACCGGGTCCGGGTCGGCCGGCAGCCAGACCTCCTCCAGCCGCTTCGCGAGGCCGACCACGGCGATGTCGGTGATGCCCAGCTCCGACAGCACTTCGGCGGCCGCGGTGGCCTGCGGGCCCGCGCCGTCGACCACCAGCAGGTTCGGCGGGTAGGCGAACTTCCGCGGGCGGCCGGTCTCCGGGTCGATCCCGGGACGCGGCGGCTCGGCGCCTTCGTCCGCCGCACTGTCGCGGTCCGCCGCCTCCTCCGCGCTCTCCTTGAGGTAGCGGTGGAACCGGCGGCGCACCACCTCGGCGATCGACGCGACGTCGCCCTCGTCGGCCGCCTCGCGCAGCGCGAACCGGCGGTACTCGGACTTGCGCGCGAGGCCGTCCTCGAACACCACCAGCGACGCCACCACGTCACTGCCCTGGATGTGGCTGATGTCGATGCACTCGATGCGCAGCGGCGCGCTGTCGAGCGCCAGGTAGTCCTGCAGCTCCTGCAACGCGGCCGAGCGCGCGGTGAGGTCGCCGGCGCGGCGCAGCTTGTGCTGGGTGAACGCCTCGGCGGCGTTGCGCGCCACGGTTTCCGCCAGCGCCTTCTTGTCCCCGCGCTGGGCGACGCGCAGGCTCACCCGCGAGCCGCGCAGGCCGGACAGCCACTCGCCGAGCGCCTCCGCGTCCGCGGGCAGCTCCGGCACCAGCACCTCGCGCGGCACCACCGGGCCGCCGTTCACGTCGTCCCGCTCCGCGCGCTCGGACTCTTCGCCGTAGAACTGCGTGATGAAGTGGTCGACCAGCGCCGGGACGTCCATCTCCTCGGCCTTGTCGATGACCCAGCCACGCTGCCCGCGCACCCGCCCGCCGCGGACGTGGAAGACCTGGACGGCGGCCTCCAGCTCGTCGTGGGCGAAGGCGACCACATCGGCGTCCGTGCCGTCGCCGAGCACCACGGCCTGCTTCTCCATGGCCCGGCGCAGCGCGCCGAGGTCGTCACGCAGCCGCGCCGCACGCTCGAACTCCAGCTCCTCGGACGCCGCCGCCATCTCGCGCTCCAGCCGCCGGACCATCGCATCGGTCCGGCCGGCGAGGAAATCGCAGAAGTCTTCGACGATCCCGCGGTGCTCGTCGGCCGAGACGCGCCCGACGCACGGCGCCGAGCACTTGTCGATGTAGCCGAGCAGGCAGGGACGGCCGATCTGGCCGTGGCGGCGGAACACCCCGGCCGAGCAGGTGCGCGCCGGGAACACCCGCAGCAGCAGGTCGAGCGTCTCGCGGATGGCCCACGCGTGGGCGTACGGCCCGAAGTAGCGGACGCCCTTCTTGCGCGCGCCGCGGTAGACGTGCAGCCGCGGGTACTCCTCGTTCATCGTCACCGCGAGCACGGGATAGCTCTTGTCGTCGCGGTAGCGGACGTTGAACCGCGGGTCGAACTCCTTGATCCAGTTGTACTCCAGCTGGAGCGCCTCGACCTCGGTGCTGACCACGGTCCACTCGACGCTCGCGGCGGTGGTGACCATCTGCCGGGTGCGCGGGTGCAGGCCGGTGAGGTCGGCGAAGTAAGAGTTCAGCCGGCTGCGCAGGCTCTTCGCCTTGCCGACGTAGATGACCCGCTTCGCGGCGTCGCGGAATTTGTACACGCCGGGCGCGTCCGGGATGCTCCCCGGCGAAGGACGGTAGGTGGTCGGGTCAGCCACGTCACCCAGCCTATGGGGCGGCACCGACAGTTTCGCGAGGCCCCTTGCGCGCCTCGGCCCCGGCGGCGTGCCATGGGCCGCTTTCCGCGCCATGGCCCCGGATCCGACCCGACGGAAGTCGGGTACTTCGGACAGAAGCGACGTTCGTCGGTTCCGGGCCTGGTCAACGCGTGGTTACTTTCCGTCCGGCCGAGAGCACTCGGCGTCTCCCCGGTCCCCACCGGTCCCCCGAAAGGATCCCGCCTTGAGCAGAATCCGCATCGCCGGCGCGGCCACCGCCGCTGCCGTCGCGCTGACCCTCGCGGGCGGCGCCGTCGCGTCCGCCCAGACGAACATCATCGGCGGCGGCACCGCGCCCACGGTCAGCTGGGGCGCACAGGTGTACGTCAACACGCCCGGCCGCGACTTCCAGGGCTTCAACTGCTCCGGCACGGTCATCGCGCCGAGCTGGGTGATGACCGCCGTGCACTGCCTCGACCAGGACGGCAGCGGCATGTTCGTGCGCGTCGGCACCAACTCCCTGTTCGGCGGCACGAAGATCGCCGTCGACCAGAAGAAGGAGTCGCCCAACGGCGACATCGCCCTCCTGCACCTCGCGCAGACCACCGGCGCCGCGCCGGTCACCCTCGGCAGCGCGGACCCGGCCAACGGCAGCACCAACCAGCTCTACGGCTGGGGCCGCACCACCCCGACCGGACCGCCGGCGTCCGCGCTGAAGGTGGCGAACGTCCAGGTCACCGGCCGCTCCACGGACGCCTACGGCGGCCGCGCGATCCAGAGCGTCGGCGTCGACGGTTCGGCGTGGAAGGGCGACTCGGGCGGGCCCGAGCTGTCGAACGGCGCGCAGGTCGGCGTCGCCTCGACGGTGCAGAACCAGAGCGGCACGAACACCCGCGGCACCAACAACTACGCGAGCGTCGCGTCCAGCCGCTCGTGGATCCGGACCACGGCCGGAGTCTGAGCCCGGCGGGGTGCGCGGCGGGTCCGCCCGGCCGCGCACCCCCTATCCTGACGGGCATGCGCATCGCGACGTGGAACGTCAACTCGATCACCCCGCGCCTGCCGCGGGTGCTCGACTGGCTGACGCACTCGGCCCCCGACGTGCTGTGCCTGCAGGAGCTGAAGAACACCACCGAGGCATTCCCGGTCGAGGACGTGCGCTCGCTGGGCTATGAGACCGCCGCGTACGGCCTGGGCCGTTGGAACGGCGTCGCGATCCTCTCCCGGGTGGGACTGTCCTCAGTGACCCGGGGCCTGACGGGCGAACCGCAGTTCAACGAGGCCACGGAGGCCCGCGCGATCGGCGCGACTTGCGGGGGCGTCCGGGTGTGGTCGGTGTACGTGCCCAACGGGCGCGAGCCGGACAACCCGCACTACGCGTACAAGCTGGAGTGGCTGGAAGCGTTGCGGCAGACCGTTTCGGCGGAACTTTCGGACGCGCCGTTCGCCGTGCTGGGCGACTTCAACGTCGCGCCGTCGGACGAGGACGTCTGGGACATCACGGCTTTCGCGGACTCGACGCATGTGACGGAGCCCGAGCGTGCGGCTTTGGCGCGGTTGCGTGGTGCCGGGCTGGCGGATGTGTTTCCGCGGGCGTTGAAGTACGACCACCCGTACAGTTATTGGGACTACCGCGCCGGGAACTTCCCCAACAACCGGGGGATGCGGATCGACCTGGTGTACGGCAACCGCGCGTTCACCGGGGCGGTGGCGGATTCCTATGTGGACCGTGAGGCGCGGAAGGGCAAGGGCGCCTCGGACCAC
>DASXYS010000059.1:0-36658 GCA_036502365.1 Amycolatopsis sp. | reverse complement strand
CCCGCCTGAACCGCTCAGGAGTTGCCCGGGAACCCCAGATTCACCCCGGCATGCGAGGTGTCCGGCCACCGCGAAGTAACGACCTTCGTCCGCGTGTAGAAGTGGAACCCCTCCGGCCCATACGCATGACTGTCGCCGAACAAGGAGTCCTTCCAGCCGCCAAAAGAGTAGTAGCTGACCGGGACCGGGATCGGCACGTTGACGCCGACCATGCCGACCTCGACTTCGTTCTGGAAGCGGCGGGCGGCGGCTCCGTCGCCGGTGAAGATGGCGGTGCCGTTGCCGTAGGGGTTGGCGTTGATCAGGGCCAGGGCGTCGTCGTACGAAGGCGTGCGCGCCACGGACAGCACCGGGCCGAAGATCTCGTCGGTGTAGATCGACATTTCGGGGCGAACGTGGTCGAACAGCGTCGGGCCGAGCCAGAAGCCGTTGCCCGGCACCGAGATACCACGGCCGTCCACCACCAGCACGGCACCCGAGCCGACGCCGGCGTCCACATAGGACTTCACGCGCTCGTGGTGGGCCTTGGTGACCAGCGGCCCCATCTCCGACGACGGGTCCCGGCCGTCGCCGACACGCAGCCGGGCCATCCGCTCGGTGATCTTCGCGACCAGCTCGTCGCCGACCGGGTCGACGGCGACCACCACCGACACCGCCATGCAGCGCTCCCCCGCCGAGCCGAACCCGGCGGACACGGCGGCGTCCGCGGCCAGGTCGAGGTCCGCGTCAGGCAGCACGACCATGTGGTTCTTCGCCCCGCCTAGGGCCTGCACGCGCTTGCCGTGCCGGGTGCCGGTTTCGTAGACGTAGCGCGCGATCGGCGTCGAACCGACGAACGAGATCGCCTTGACGTCGCGGTGCTCCAGCAGGCCGTCGACCGCTTCCTTGTCGCCGTGCAGCACGTTCAGCGCACCCGCGGGCAGCCCGGCTTCGGCAAACAGCTCCGCGATGAACACCGCGGCCGACGGGTCCTTCTCACTCGGCTTGAGGACCACGGTGTTGCCGCACGCCAGCGCGTTCGGCACGAACCACAGCGGCACCATCGCGGGGAAGTTGAACGGCGAGATCACGCCGACCACGCCCAGCGGCTGCGCGATCGAGTAGACGTCGACGCCGGTGGACGCGTTTTCGCTGAAGCCGCCCTTCAGCAGTTGCGCGGCGCCGCACGCGTACTCCACGTTCTCGAGCGCCCGCGCGATTTCGCCGGCGGCGTCGGATTCGACCTTGCCGTGCTCGGCCGTGACGATCTTCACCAGCTCGTGCTGACGCGCCGAAAGCAGCTCCCGGAAGGCGAACAGCACCCGCGTGCGCCCGGCCAGCGAGGTCCCGCGCCAGCCCGGCAGCGCGGCCGCGGCGGCGGCCACCGCCTGGTCCACCTCCGACGGGCCCGCGAAGTCCACCTTCGCCCGGACCTCGCCGGTCGCGGGGTCGAACACGTCCCCGGTGCGCCCGGCCGGGCCGGTGAACGGCTTGCCGTCGATCCAATGGCTGATGCGGTCGGTCACGGCGTCCGCTCCTTCTCGTCCCGGGCTCGCTGTCCACCCGAGTCTCCGGGCGGGCGCCACGCGGGCGCCATCGGCAACGTGTACGGACTGCCCGGCGCGGCCGTACAGTCTGTGCCTGCCGGTGCGGAAGGAGGCCCGAGAACCCGATGTATCCGACCGTCGCCGAGGTGCTCGCGCTGCCCGTGCTGCGCCAGGGCCGTCCCCACGTCGTCGCGGGCAGCACCGGGCTGGACCGCGCCGTGCGGTGGGCGCACGTCGCCGAGATCGCCGAAATCGCGCCGCTGCTGCGCGGCGGCGAGCTGGTGCTGACCACCGGTGTCGCGCTGCCGGACGACGGCGCCGCGCTCGCCCGGTACGTCACGGACCTGGCCGAGGTCGGCGTGGCCGGTGTGGTGGTGGAGCTGGTGCGGCACTGGAGCGACCGGCTGCCGCGCGCACTGGTCGAGGCCGCCGAGAAATGCGGGCTGCCGCTGGTCACGCTCTCGCGCGAGACCCGCTACGTCGCCGTCACCGAGGCGGTCAACGGGCTGATCGTCGACGCGCAGGTGGCCGAGCTGCGGGCCGCGGAACGCGTGCACGAGACGTTCACCGCGCTCACCGTCGCGGGTGCCGAGCCGGGGGTGGTGCTGGGCGAAGTCGCGCGACTGACCGGGCAGCCGGTGGTGCTGGAGACCCTCGAGCACGAGGTGCTGGCCTACGATGCGGCCGGCCTAGACCCCGGCGAGTTGCTCACGGGCTGGCCGGCGCGCTCACGCGTGGTGCAGCTCGGCGAGCGCACGGGCTACCACGCGGCGGCGGGCTTCCTGATCACCGTCGTCGGCGCGCGCGGGCACGACTGGGGCCGGCTCGTGCTCGTCTGCGCGGAACCGCCGCCGCACCGATACCGCGTGGTCGCCGAGCGGGCCGCTTCGGCGCTGGCCGTGCACCGGCTCGTGGCCCGCGATTCCGACACACTCGAACGCCAGGCCCACCGCGCCGTGCTGACCGAGCTGCTGGCCTCGCCCGCGCCGTCGGCCGAGGCGCAGGCCCGGGCCTCGGCGCTCGGCGTGCCGCTCACCGGACGGCGGCTGATCGGGCTGGCCGTGCGGCCGCGAGTCTCCGCGACCACGCGGCCCGCGCTGTCCACCCCGCCGCTGCTGCGCGAACTCGCCGAAGCGACTGCGCTGGCCACGCGGCGGGCGAAGGTCTCGGCGCTGGTGGCCACGGACGAGACCGGTGTACGGGCGTTGATCGCGCTGTCCCCCGAGGCAGCGGCCGAAACGGTGCTCTCGCGGCTGGCGACCGACATCCACGAGGCCCGCACGAGCGCGCCCTGCGTGATCGCCGTCGGCACGACCGTGACCGGGTCCGCGGAGGCGCGCCGCACGCTGGTCGAGGCCGCCCAGGTAGCGGCCGCCGCGCTGGGCGAGGGCGTCGAACGGCCGCTGCACCGGCTGCGCGACGTCCGGCTGCGCGGGCTGCTGCACCTGCTCGAAGGCGACGAGCGGGTCAGCGCGTTCGCCGCTCGTGAACTGGGGCCGCTGTTGCAACGGGACACCGCCTCGGGCAGCCGGCTTGTCCAGGCGCTACGGCACTACTGCGCGCAAGGCGGCAACAAGTCGGCCGCCGCCGTCGCCGCGCACACCTCCCGCACGGCGTATTACCAGCAGCTCGCGCGGATCGAGCAGGTGCTCGGCGTGCGGCTGGAAGACCCGGAGTCGATGTTGTCGCTGTACGTCGCGTTACTCGCGCACGACCTGGCGGCGGACACCCGTACGAGCGAGGAAAACTCACCCGGAAGAGGAGCACAGTGAGCGGCTTCCGGCTGCCGATATCCGAAGTATGGTCTTCTCTTCCCTCGCTCCGATCGCCGCTTGCGTGCTGGGCCTCAGTGGCGCCGCCTCGCCGGCGTCCACTGTGCCGTCCTCGATACTGCAGCTGAGCGCGCACGAAACGTCCGGCCGGACCGCGGCCACCTCGCTGACCTGCCAGCCCACCGGCGGCAGCCACCCCAAGCGCGACACCGCGTGCGCCGCGCTGATCGCCGCGGGCGGCGACTTCACCCGGATCAAGCCGCGGCTGCAGCGCTGCTCGATGCTGTACGCGCCGGTGGACGTGTCCGCCGTCGGCACCTGGGCCGGCTATCCGGTGTCGTTCCACACGACGTATCCGAACAAGTGCACAGCGGACGCCCAGTCCGCCAGCGTTTTCGCGTTCTAGCGGCAGCCCGCCGCCGGCAGGTGGACCGCCCGCGCACTGGCCCGGCTGAGATTCCAGCCGGGCCAGCTGTCGTCCGGCAGGTCCCGCAGCACCGGGCGGAGCACGCAGCCGGCGTCCGGCAGCCGCTGCGCCACCACGGGCACGATGTCGGTGGAGAACCCACCGAGGTAACGGGTGTCGAGCGGTTTTCCCTGCGCGGCGCGGTCGATGTTGGCCCCGGCGATCAGCGCCTCCGGATCGGCCACGGCCAGTGCGAGCAGCGCGGCCGCCGCGGTCGCGATCGCGGCCCGCGGCAGCCAGGCCGAGCGCAGCCGCACCAGTGAGACGCCGACCAGCAGGAACACACAGGCCAGCCAGATCTCGCAGACCTCCACCAGCAGCCGCAGCACGGTGAAGCCGTACGCCTCCTGGTACGTCCACATGCGACTCAGCGCCGAAAGAACCAGGACCAGGCTCAACGCGGCGAGCGCGCCGAGCAGGATCCGCTGGCCGATCCGGTCGCCCTTCAGCTCACGCGGCCCCCAGCGCAGCGCGGCGGCGATGATGCCGAGCGTCAGGACCGTGCAGGCGCAGAGCTGCCAGAAGCCGCCGCGGGCGTACTCGGCGGAAGTCAGTCCGCCGGTGCGGAGCACGTAATCCTTGCCCCCGAACAGAACCACGGTCCGGACCGCGACGAAGCCGGCGAAGATCACCACCAGCGTGGCGAGCGGGAGTGTCCACAGCAGACGGTCACCTCGCGCGGTCCGCGGTCCGTCCACGGCGGGGAACGGCGGCGCCGCGAGCAGGTAACAGGCCCCGGTGACGCCGAACAGCGCGACACAGAACAGGAAGCCCCAGCGGAAGATCGTGCCGGCCCCCAGGTCCGGCACGATCTCCGCGACGAAATGCGCGAAAGTCGCGTCCGCGCTGGTCAGCAACGGCAGGAACACCACGACCACCGCGACCGCGGCGAGCACGGCGCCGAACACCCGGCCGCGCTGCCGTCCTGACCCGCGCAACCCGCGGGCCACCCACGGGATCGACCCGAAGGCCTCGATGGGGACCGCGAGCACGTCGTAGAACGTGGTGTTCATGGTGCGCCGCCCGACCACCGCGAGCGACCCGGTGATGACCGCCGCCAGTCCACAAAGGATGAACAGCCAGCCGGACGCCCGCACCGCGCCCACGGCCAGCAGCGCCAGCGAAAGCGCGGCCCACCCCACACTGGCCCGGGTGAAGTGCCGGGGCGTGTCACGCGGCCGCGCCCGCCGGTCCACCGCGAAGATCGCCCCGGCCAGCACCGCGCCGGTCAGCACCCAGCCGATCCCGGGCCGGTCCAGCGGCACCACCACCGCGGCCACCAGCCCGGCCGCCCCCGCGGCGGGCAGCACCGCCGACGCCATCGGCACCACCCCGGACTTCGGCGGTGTCACCGGAAGCGCCGGCACCGGGACCGTGAACTGCGCTTCCGGCGAGGCTTGCGCGCTTGCCGGGTCCTGCGTCTTCGAGCCTTGCAGCACGGACTCGGCCCAGCGCCGCGCCGTCCCCTCGGCACCCGGCGGAACAGCGTGTGCCGGACGGCGGGTCGATTCCGGATCTGTTTCGGACAAGAGTTCCTGCCTTTCTCCACAACGAACACGCAGCGTCGAATCACAGCGTTCGCTTTCGCAAATACCAGGACGGCGGAGCTGCCGGAATCAAGCGGGGTAACGAAGTCAGGCGGGTAGCGTGACCCGGATCCGGCAGCCCTCCCGGTCAGCATCCGGGGAAACCGCGCCGGCGACCGGGGAAACCCCTTCCGCGCCAACGGAAACCGGAGCGGCAAGCAGGGCGGGGGTCTCCGGCGCGACGACCGCGATCGAGCCGCCGTGCAGTTCCACCACCCAGCGGGCGATGGCCAGGCCGAGGCCCGTCCCGCCGCCGCCGGCGCGTTCACCACGGGTGAAGCGTTCGAAGACGCGCGCGCGGTCCGCCGGCGGGATGCCGGGGCCTTCGTCGCGGACCTCGATGTGGGCCACGCCCGAGCCGACCACCGCGCGGACCTCCACCGAACTGCCCGCGGGGCCGTGGCGGGCGGCGTTCTCCAGCAGGTTCACCACCACCTGGTACAGCCGCGCGCGGTCCGCCGTCACCGCCGCGCCCGGCGGCGAAACCGACACGTCGAACCGCACACCCCGGCCCGCCGCGGCGGCCATCGCCTCGGCTTCGCTCGCGACCTCGGCGAGCAGTGCCGCCAGGTCGACCCGGGCGAGGTCCAGCGACAGCGTCCCACCGTCGATACGCGAGAGGTCCAGCAGCTCGGTGACGAGCCGGCCCAGCCGTTCCGTCTGGTGCAGTGCCGTCCGCAGGGTGGCCGGGTCCGGCGAAGCGACGCCGTCCACCAGGTTCTCCAGCACTCCGTTCAACGCGGTGATCGGCGTCCGCAGCTCGTGCGACACGTTCGCGATCAGCTCCCGGCGCTGCTGGTCGGCGGTGTCGAGGTCGGCCGCCATCTGGTTGAACGCGTGGGCCAGCGAGCCCACCTCGTCACGGGCGGTGGCGCGGACGCGGCGGGTGTAGTCGCCCCTCGCCATCGCGCGCGCCGCGGCCGTCATCTCACGCAGCGGGCGCGTCATGCCGTGGGCCAGGATCTGTGACGTGACCAGCGCGATCAGCAGGGCCGTCACCGTGGTCATCGGCGGCAGCCAGCCGATCCGCCAGTTGAAGAAGGCGAACGCGATCCCGCCCGAGGCCAGCAGCAGGATGGCCAGCTTGAGCTTGATCGACCGGATCGGGTCGAGCGGGCGTGGCAGCAGGTCCACGAGCTTGCCGAGGAACACCCTCATGCCGGCACCTCCAGGGCGTAACCCACCCCGTGCACGGTCCGGATCAGGTCGGCGCCGAGCTTGCGCCGCAACGCCTTGATGTGGCTGTCCACCGCGCGCGTGGTGGCGCTGCCGGCCTGCACGTCCCAGTCCCACACCTCGGCCAGCAGCCGTTCGCGCGGCTGCACCGAGCGTGGCCGTCGCGCGAAGTGGACCAGCAGGTCGAACTCGATGGGCGTCAGCTGCGCGGGCTCCCCGCCACGGGTCACCCGGCGCTCGTCGATGTCGATCTCCAGGTCGCCCAGCACGATCCGCTCCGGCGTGCGCTGGGCGGACAAGCGCTCCACGCGCCGCAGCAGGGCGTTGACCCGGGCCGTGAGCACGCGCATGGAAAACGGCTTCGTCAGGTAGTCGTCGGCGCCGACGCCCAGCCCGACCAGCAGGTCGGTCTCGTCGGCCCGCGCGGTGAGCATCAGCACCGGCACCGGCCGCCGCGCCTGGATCCGGCGGCACACCTCGAGCCCGTCGAACCCGGGCAGCATCACGTCGAGCAGCACCAGGTCCGGACCGGTCGCGGCCTCCGCCGCCACCGCGGCCGGCCCGTCGTGGGCCAGCTCCACGGTGAACCCCTCGGCCCGCAGCCGGGCGGCGATCGACGCGGCGATCGTGAGGTCGTCCTCGACGACCAGCACCCGCCGTCCCCCTCTGTCCATGCCGACGACTCTAGGGAACCACCGTGGAGGCCATCCGGGTGAGCTGTGGAGATCCTGTGGAGAACGCGAGTGTGTTTCGCTCACTTTGCGCCGACGCTACCGGCGGATTGTGACCCAGGTCATGCACCGTCGGGGCCGTTCGCGCAATCGGCAGACTGCGCCGAGGGCAGCCGATCGGTGAACAGTCTGCATATGCCACCCGCGCGCACCCGGCGCGCAGGATTCCGCAATGGAGCCGACCTCACAGGTGCACGCCGACGGCCGAGTGGAACTCGCCGACGTCCGGTCCTTGCACGGCAGCCGGTTCTTCAACGAGGAACTGGCCCCGGTCCCGATCGAAAAACGGACCTGGAGCACGTACAACTACTTCGCGCTCTGGATGGGGATGGCACACAACATCCCCAGCTACGCGCTGGCGGCGTCGCTCATCGCGCTCGGCATGAACTGGCTGCAGGCGCTCATCACGATCACCATCGGCAACCTCGTGGTGCTCGCCCCGATGCTGCTCAACAGCCACGCCGGCACGAAGTACGGCATCCCGTTCCCGGTGTTCGCGCGCGCCTTCTACGGCCTGCGCGGCGCCAACATGGCCGCGCTGCTGCGCGCGTTCATCGCGTGCGGCTGGTTCGGCATCCAGACCTGGGTGGGCGGCGAGTCGATCTACGTGATCGTCGGCAGGCTCGCCGGGTCCGGCTGGCGCGACTCGGCGGTGGTACTCGGCCAGCACTGGACGCTGTGGCTGAGCTTCGCCGTGTTCTGGATCGTGCAGATGCTGATCATCTGGCGCGGCATGGAGGCGGTCCGGAAGTTCGAGAACTGGACCGCGCCGCTGGTGTCGGTCGGCTTCCTGATCCTGCTCGGCTACGTGCTGGTGAAGGCGGGCGGCTTCGGCCCGATCCTGGCCGACCCGGGCAAGCTCGGCTGGGGCCCGGGCTTCTGGAAGGTGTTCGCGCCGTCGCTGATGGCGATGATCGCCTTCTGGTCCACGCTCTCGCTGAACATGCCGGACTTCACGCGCTTCGGCGGCAGCCAGCGCAAGCAGGTGCGCGGGCAGATCCTCGGCCTGCCCACCACGATGACGTTCATCGCGGTGGTGGCCATCCTGACCACCTCGGGCGGGCACGTGCTCTACGGCCAGGACATCTGGGACCCGGCGCAGCTGGCGGACAAGTTCTCCAGCCCGGTCGTGGTGGTCGTGGCGCTGGCCGCGCTGGTGCTGGCGACGATCTCGGCGAACCTCGCGGCGAACGTGGTCAGCCCGTCCTACGACTTCTCCAACGCCTTCCCCAAGCGCATCACGTTCGCACTCGGCGGCCTGATCACCGGTGTCGTCGGCATCCTGATCCAGCCGTGGCGGCTCTACTCCGACCCGAGCATCTACATCTTCGCCTGGCTCGGGTTCTACGGCGGCCTGCTCGGCGCCGTGGCCGGCGTGCTCGTGGCCGGCTACTGGGTGATCGCCCGGACCGAGCTGAAGCTGAAGGACCTCTACACACCCGATGGGGTGTACTGGTTCACCGGGGGCTGGAACTGGCGCGCGGTGGTCGCGACGCTGGTCGGCGCGGTGCTCGCGGTCGGCGGGGCCTACGGCGGCCCCTTCCCCGCGGACGGCCTCATCCCGTTCCTGAAGCCGCTCTACGACTACAACTGGGTGGTGGGCCTGGTCGGCGCGTTTGTCGTCTACGCCCTGCTCTCCCGGTCCAGCACGAAGGAGGAAACAAGTGAGCGACCTGGTTCGAGCCGGATTGATCCAGCAGCGGTGGACGGGTGACAAGGAGTCGATGATCGCGAACGCCGTCGAAGCCATCGGCAAGGCGGCTTCGCAGGGCGCCCAGGTCGTCTGCCTCCAGGAGCTGTTCTACGGCCCGTACTTCTGCCAGATCCAGGACGCCGACTACTACTCCTACACCGAGGGCATCCCCGACGGTCCCACCACGAAGCTGATGCAGGAGGTGGCCGAGCGCCACGGCGTGGTGCTGGTGGTGCCGATGTACGAGCAGGAGCAGCCCGGCGTCTACTACAACACCGCCGCGGTGATCGACGCCGACGGCACGTATCTCGGCAAGCACCGCAAGAACCACATCCCGCAGGTGAAGGGGTTCTGGGAGAAGTTCTACTTCAAGCCCGGCAACCTCGGTTACCCGGTGTTCGACACCGCTGTGGGCCGCATCGGCGTGTACATCTGCTACGAGCGGCACTTTCCCGAAGGCTGGCGCGCGCTCGGCCTGGCGGGCGCGAAGATCGTGTTCAACCCGTCCGCGACCAGCCGTGGGCTCTCGGAGTACCTGTGGCGCCTGGAGCAGCCGGCGGCCGCCGCGGCGAACGAGTACTTCGTCGGCACGATCAACCGCGTCGGCGTGGAACCACTGGGCGACAACGACTTCTACGGCCAGTCCTACTTCGCGGACCCGCGCGGGCAGCTGGTGGGCGAGGCCGCCTCGGACAGCGAGGAGGAGATCGTCGTCCGTGACCTCGACATGGGCAAGCTCGCCGAGGTGCGTGACCTCTGGGCGTTCTACCGCGACCGCCGCCCGGACAGCTACGGCCCCCTGACGGAGGCCTGATGACCACGCTGATCAAGGGCGGTCAGGTCGTCTCCCCCGCCGGCGCCACCGAGGCCGACGTGCTGGTGGACGGCGAGCGCATCACCGCCGTCGCCGCGCCCGGCGTGCTCACCGGCGACGAGACGATCGACGCCACGGGAAAGTACGTGCTGCCCGGCGGGATCGACGCGCACACGCACATGGAAATGCCCTTCGGCGGCACGCATTCGGTCGACACCTTCGAGACCGGCACCATCGCCGCGGCCTGGGGCGGCACGACCACGATCATCGACTTCGCCGTGCAGGCCAAGGGCACCTCACTGCTGTCCACACTGGACAAGTGGCACGGCAAGGCCGACGGCAACTGCGCCGTGGACTACGGCTTCCACATGATCGTCTCGGACGTCAACGACGCCTCGCTCAAGGAGATGCGGGCCTGCGTGGACGCCGGTGTCGGCAGCTTCAAGATGTTCATGGCCTACCCGGGCGTCTTCTACTCCACCGACGGCGAGATCCTGCGGGGGATGCAGCAGGCACGCGAGATCGGCGCCACGATCATGATGCACGCGGAGAACGGCATCGCGATCGACGAGCTGGCCGCGCAGGCCTACGCCGCGGGCCGGGTCGACCCGGTGGAGCACGGGCGCACCCGGCCGCCGGAGCTGGAGGCCGAGGCGACCTCGCGCGCGATCCGGCTGGCGAAGGTGACCGGCTCGCCGCTCTACATCGTACACCTGTCCGCCTCGCAAGCGCTGGCGGCGGTGGCGGAAGCCCGTGACGACGGGCAGAACGTGTTCGCCGAGACCTGCCCGCAGTACCTGTACCTGTCCATTGAGGACCTGGCGAAGCCCGGATTCGAAGGCGCGAAGTACGTCGCTTCGCCGCCGCTGCGGGAAAAGTCGCACCAGGCCGACCTGTGGCGCGGGCTGCGCACCAACGATCTGTCCGTGGTGTCCACCGACCACTGCCCGTTCTGCTTCAAGGACCAGAAAGAGCTGGGCCGCGGCGACTTCCGGGCGATCCCGAACGGCATGCCCGGCGTCGAGCACCGGATGGACCTGCTGCACCAGGGCGTGGTCGCCGGGGAGCTGACGCTCGGCCGCTGGGTCGAGACGTGCTCGGCGACGCCGGCCCGGATGTTCGGGCTGTACCCGCAGAAGGGGGTCATCGCCGCGGGCTCGGACGCGGACATCGTGGTCTACGACCCGGCGGCCACCCAGACGCTGTCCGCCGAGACGCATCACATGAACGTGGACTACTCGGCGTACGAGGGATTCGAACTGACCGGCAAGGTCCACACGGTGCTCTCGCGCGGCCGGGTCGTGGTGTCGCCGGACGGTTTCAGCGGCGGCGCCGGCCACGGGAAGTTCCTGTCCCGCGGCCTCAACCAGTACCTGAACTGAGGGGCGGAAGAGTGGACTTCGGGATCGTGCTGCAGACCGACCCGCCGGCGTCCGACGTCGTGCGGCTGATGAAGGCCGCCGAGGGCCAGGGTTTCCGCTACGGCTGGACGTTCGACTCGGCGGTGCTGTGGCAGGAGCCGTTTGTCGTCTACTCGCGGATCCTGGCCGAGACCTCGTCGCTGGTGGTCGGGCCGATGGTGACCAGCCCGGGCACCCGCGACTGGTCGGTGATGGCATCGACCTTCGCCACGCTGAACGACATGTACGGCAACCGCACCGTGTGCGGCATCGGGCGGGGCGACTCGGCGCACCGGGTCGTCGGCAAGCCACCGTCCACATTGGCCACGGTGCGGGACTGCATGCGGGTGGTGAAGGACCTCGCCGAGGGCCGCGAGGTCACCATGAACGACATGGCCGTGCGGATCCCGTGGGTGCGGGGCGGGCGGCTGGAGATGTGGATGGCCGGGTACGGGCCGAAGGCGCTGAAGACCGTCGGCGAGCACGCGGACGGCTTCATCCTCCAGTGCGCCGACCCGGCCATCGCGCGCTGGACGATCGGCGCGGTGCGCGACGCCGCCCGCGCGGCCGGCCGTGACCCGGGTGGCATCACGATCTGCGTCGCCGCCCCCGCGTACGTCGGCGAAGACCTGGCCCACCAGCGAGAGCAGCTGCGCTGGTTCGGCGGAATGGTCGGCAACCACGTCGCGGACCTCGTTTCGCGCTACGGCTCCTCGGGCGCGGTGCCCCGCGAGCTGACCGACTACATCCGCGAGCGCGAGGGCTACGACTACAGCCACCACGGCCGCGCCGGCAACCCGTCCGCGGACTTCGTCCCGGACCAGATCGTGGACCGCTTCTGCCTGATGGGCCCCGCCTCCGCCCACGTCGCCCGCCTCCAGGAACTCGCCGAACTGGGCGTCGACCAGTTCGCCCTGTACCTGATGCACGACGAGCGGGAAGAGACGCTGGCCGCGTACGGGAGCCAGATCGTGGGGAAGCTGACGGCCTGAGCCTGCTCGACGTCGATCAACCCGCCGCCGGTCAGTTCCTCCCGCTTGCGGTAAGCCGACAGAAAGTCCCAGCCATCTATACAAACGTGTGAAAGATTCGTACTCTCGCCTCGCCGCCGCTGTCCTGTCCGCTTCGTCGCGACGAGGAGTCCCGTCATGGGCGTGTCCCGCCGTACTTTCCTGTCCCTGGCCGCCGCCGGTTCCGCGGCCGCCGCGCTGCCCTCGCTGGCCGCCGCGCCCGCGTCGGCCGCCAGCCCGCCCGGTGACGTGGTCGGCAAGATCACCGTCGGCTACCAGGGCTGGTTCGCCTGCATCGGCGACGGCGCGCCGATCAACGCCTGGTGGCACTGGGCGCGCGACGCGAGCCAGCCGCCGTCACCTAGCAACACCGGGATCAAGTCGTGGCCCGACGTCCGCGATTACCAGCACACCTACCAAACCGGTTACGGGAACCTCGGCAACGGGCAGACCGCGAACCTGTTCTCCTCCTACGATCAGCAGACCGTCGACACGCATTTCGCCTGGCTGCAGCAGTTCGGCATCGACACCGCGGCCCTGCAGCGCTTCAACCCCAACGGCGCCGAGGGCCCGACCCGCGACGCGATGGCGGCCAAAGTGCGCAGCGCCGCCGAATCGCACGGGCGGAAGTTCTACGTGATGTACGACGTCACCGGCTGGACGAACATGCAGCAGGAGATCAAGGACGACTGGACTTCGAAGATGTCGGCGCACACCGCGTCCGGCGCGTACGCCCGCCAGAACGGCAAGCCGGTCGTCTGCATCTGGGGCTTCGGCTTCAACGACGGCAACCACCCGTGGGACGCCGGCCCCTGCCTCGACGTGGTGAACTGGTTCAAGGGCCAGGGCTGTTACGTGATCGGCGGCGTGCCGCGGGAATGGCGCGTCGGCGGCTCGGGCACGCGCACCGGGTTCTCCGACGTCTACCACGCGTTCAACGCGCTCTCACCGTGGATGGTCGGCGCGATCGGCAACGTGGGCGACTCCGACAACGTCTACAACACCATCACCGTCGGGGACCAGGCGGACTGCAACTCCCACGGCATCGACTACCAGCCCTGCGTGCTGCCCGGCGACACCCAGGAACGCCAGCGCGTGCACGGCGACTTCATGTGGCACCAGTTCTACAACATGATCCGCGCCGGCGCCCAGGGCATCTACATCTCGATGTTCGACGAGTACAACGAGGGCAACCAGATCGCCAAAACCGCCGAGGACTCCTCGATGGTCCCCTCGGGCTCCGGGATCTGGGCCCTCGACGAGGACGGCACGCGCTGCAGCTCCGACTACTACCTCCGGCTCACCGGAGACGGCGGCCGGATGCTGCGCGGCGAGATCGGGCTGACGCCGAACCGGCCGACCCAGCCGGTGGTCTGAACGACCCCCGCGTACGTCCTCAATGGACGTACGCGGGTCAGTCGTTCGGCTGAACCGGCAGGCTCAGCCGACCAGCGCCTGGTAGACCAGCTGACGCAGCTGCTGCCGGATCGGGTGGGTGCTCGACGGCAGCAGCTGCGTGTAAAACGCCGCTGTCAGATCCTCGTCGGGATCCACCCAGAACGCGGTGGACGCCGCGCCGCCCCAGGCGTACTCACCCGCGCTGGAGAGGGTCTTCGCCTTCACCGGGTCCTCCAGCACCGAAAAGCCCAGCCCGAAGCCGAAGCCGTTGAAGGGCATCTCGGCGAACAACGGCCGGCCGTAGGCCTCGAGGTCCACGTGACCGGGCAGGTGGTTGCTGGTCATCAGCTCCACCGTGCGCGGGCCGAGCACCCGCGTGCCGTCGAGTTCGCCGCCGCGCAACAGCATCTGCGTGAAACGGTGGTAGTCGCCCGCGGTGGAGACCAGGCCGCCGCCACCGCCGAGGAACTCCGGGCGGGCGGTGCCGGCCTTGCCGAAAACGTCGTTGCGCACGGCCCGCTTGGTGCCCGGCTCCGGCAGGTACAGCGCGGCGAGCCGGTCGGCGTCCGGGGTCCAGAAGCCGGTGTCGGTCATGTCGAGCGGGCCCAAGACCCGCTCCGCGAGCACCTCGTCCAGCGGCTTCCCGCCGAGCACCTCGACGAGGCGGCCCAGCACGTCGCTGGACACCGAGTAGTTCCACTCGCTGCCGGGCTGGAACACCAGCGGGAACTCCGCCCATTGGCGAGTGCAGGCGGCCAGGTCCAGACCCTTCGGCGTGCCCCACTCGTGCCCCGCCGCCCGGTAGATCGCGTCGACCGGGTGCGTGTGGTGGAAGCCGTAGGTCAGCCCGGAGGTGTGCGTGAGCAGGTGCCACAGCCGGATCGGCTCGGTCGCCGGTTCCGTGACCGGCGCCAGCGCCGAGCCCTTGACGTAGACCCGCGGTGTCGCGAATTCGGGCAGCCAGCGGGAAATCGGGTCGGTGAGGTCGATCAGGCCCTCTTCGACGAAGGTCATCGCGGCCACCGAGGTGATCGGCTTCGTCATCGAGAAGATGCGCCAGATCGTGTCGGGCTCCACCGGGGCGCCCGCCTCGACGTCACGGCTGCCGTAGGACGCGACGTGCACGATCCGGCCGTGCCTGCTCACCACCGCGAGGTAGCCGGGCAGCAGTCCATCGTCGACATATCGGGCGAAATGCCGGTCTATGCGCAACAACCGTCCACTGTCGAACCCGGCCTCGGCCGGGTCGATGTCCACCTTCACCTCAGTCGCCATGCGGCGAGGTTACGCCGTCTCGCGCGCCCGTTCGGCCGCCTTCTCCTCGCGCCAGGCCTCGTCGTTCTTGCCCTCTCGCCAGTATCCGGACAGCGAAAGCGAGTCCCGCGAAACGGCGCGCTCGTCGAGCAGGTACCGGCGTAGCTCCCGGACGAACCCGGCCTCGCCGTGGACAAACGCCTGCACTTCGCCCTCGCGCCACGGCAGCGCCTTCACCGCCGCGGTGAGGTCACCGCCGTTCGCCCGGTGCAGCCAGGTGATCTGCGCGTCCGCCTTCGTGACGAGCGGCTGCTCCTCACTCTCGTCCGCCACGAGCAGGAAAACGTGCGCGGGCGCACCGGCAGGCAGGGCCTCGAGCGCCGCCGCGATGGCCGGCAGCGCGGCCTCGTCGCCCACCAGCAGATGCCAGCCCGCCTCGGCCCGCGGCGCGTAACCGCCGCCGGGACCGGAGAACAGCAGCTCGTCACCGGGCTCGGCGCGCATCGCCCACGGGCCGGCCAGCCCCTCGTCCCCGTGCACGACGAAGTCGATCACCAGCTCGCCTGCCACCTCGTCGTACGAGCGGACGGTGTAGGTGCGCAGCCGCGGCGCGTGCTCCCGCGGCAGCTCGGCGCGGATCCGCTGCAGGTCGAACGGCTCCGGGTACTCGACGCCGGGCACCTTGAAGACGACTTTCACGTACGCGTCGGTGAACTCGTTCGGCGAAAAGTCCCGCAGGCCTTCGCCGCCCGCCACGATGCGGATCATGTGCGGGCTGAGGCTCTCCTTGCGGAGGACCTTGAGGCGCACCGCCGGCCTCCCCTTGCGCGCCGGAGCATCGGCCATCGGAAACCACCCATTCAGTAAGGCTTACCTAATCTTGGTTCCACCGTACCCGCCCGTCACCCATCGCGCCTAGGTCTCCCATGGTCCAGTTCCGCCGGCCGGCCTTACGCCGCCCGCGGATCGGACACGCGGGTGTTCTGGAACGCGGTGATCAGCCAGCCTTCCTCACCGCACACGAGCACGAAGGTGACCGTGACCGCCCGGCCTTCCTCCACGACGTCACCGCCGGACGACGAAGAACCGCCGCCGGAGACGACGATCGCGACGTCCTTCGAGGGGAAGCGCACCCGCGCCTCGCCGTAACCGCCGACGAGCGTGGAACCCCGCAGCGGGCCTTCGAACAGCGCGCGGTGCGAACTCTCGATCAACTCCCGGCCCGGAAACTGCATGCCGAAGAACGTCACGTAGTCGGCGTCTTCGGTGAAGAGCCGGCCGTACGCGGCGGCATCGCCGGCATTCCAGGCGTCGTTGAGGCGGCCGAGGACGGCGAGGACTTCTTCTCGGTCAGTCATGGGTTTCTCTCCTTAGCGAACGTGGTTCGTTAAGGCCAGTTCTACTCACGAACGTCGTTCGCGTCAAGGAAAGTGCGCGTCTAGGCTGGGCGGCATGACCGTCCCGCCCCCGCCCTGGCGCCGAACCCCCAGCCCGCGGCGGCGCGCCGAGAAGCCCCTGCTCTCCCAGGAACTGGTGGTGAAGACGGCGCTGGAGATCCTGGCCGCCGAGGGCATCGAGGCCGTGACGATGCGGAAAGTCGCGCAGCGGCTGGAGACCGGCCCGGCCTCGCTGTACGCGTACGTGTCCAGCAAAGAGGAGCTGGACGAGCTGATGCTCGACGCGGCGCTGGGCGACGTGCCGCAGCCGGTGCCGGACGCCGAGCGCTGGGACGAGCAGGTGAAAGAACTGGTGCGGCTTCAGGTGCGCGCGATGATGGTCTACCCGGGCATCGCGCGGGTCGCGTGGAACACGCCGGTGCCGGTCACGCCGAACGCGCTACAGCAGAGCGAGGCGATGCTGGTGCTGCTGCGCGCCGGCGGCCTGAGCCTGGAGCAGGCGATGTTCGCGGGTGACGCGCTCAGCCTGTACGCGAAAGCCCACGCATACGAGGCGAGCAGCTGGACGTTCGGCGACTTCGACCAGGCCGAGGTCGCCGAACGCAGCCGTCAGATGGACGAGTACATGCGGTCGCTGCCCGCCGGCGCCTTCCCGAACCTGCTGCAGGCCGGGGAGTTCTTCACCGCCGAGACGAGCACGCCCCGCTTCGAATTCGCGCTGGAGATGTTCGTGGCCGGGCTGAAGACGCTGGTCAGGGCTTGAGCACGATCTTGCCGCGGGTGTGGCGCTCCTCCAGCTCGCGGTAGGCGTCCTGCACCTGCGCGAGCGGGTAGACGGCGGCGATCGGGACCTCGAGCAGGCCCTTGTCGACCAGCGCGACGAGGTCGCGCATGACCTCGGCGGACGCGGCGGCCGTGTTGCCCTCGGACTTCACGCTGTACGTCTCGACGGCGGCGACGTCGATCAGCGTGTTGATCCGTCCCGTGTAGACACCCAGCCGCAGCGCCAGCTCCACGTAGCCGTCGCCGAAGTTGTCGATGAAGGAATCCACTTGGCCACCCGTGGCCACGCGGATCCGCTCCTCGACGCCTTCGCCGTACGCCACCGGGATCACGTCCTGCTCGCGCAGCCATGCGTGGTTCGCTTCGCTCGCGAGGCCGATCACGGTCGCGCCGGTGAGCTTCGCCAGCTGCACCGTCAGCGAGCCGACGCCGCCCGCAGCGCCCGAAACCACCACGGTGTCGCCTTCGCGGACGCAGACGGCACGAACCGCGGCGTACGCAGTGGTGCCGGCGACGAACAGCGCGCCGGCCGCCTCCCAGGAAACGCCGCTGGGCTTCGGAGTCAGGTCCGCGGCCTCGACCACGACATACTCGGCATGGCTGGAGCGGGTGTTGACGAAGCCGACGACCTCGTCGCCCACCTCGATCTCGTCGACCTCGGGCCCCAGCTCGACGACCACGCCGGCCAGGTCACTGCCCTGCCCGGACGGGAACTCCGACGGCCACCGGTCGGCGAGCGCGCCGCGCCGGATCATGGCCTCGCCGGGGTTGATGCCGGCGGCTCTGACCTCGACGAGGACCTGGCCGGGTCCGGGTTGGGGACGGGGTACTTCTTCCACCCGCAGCACGTCGATTCCGCCGTGTTCGCTGTACCTGACCGCCTGCGGCATGCGCGACTCCCTCGCTCGTGGACACTTGCCGCAACCAACCATCGGCCGCGTTTATGCCCGCGAAGCGAAAATTCCCCCGTGATCAGCCGGAATTCAGCCGGCCAGGCGACGCACGACGCCGTCGGCGAGCAGCCGCCCGCGATCGGTCAGCACGGCGCGGCCCTGACTGTCCAAAACGGACTCGTCCAGCAGTCCTTCCGCCGCGGCGGCGTGTGCCTCGGCGACCCCCGCGGCGTCGAGCGCGGAGAGCGGAAGCCCTTCCGCGACACGGAGTTCGAGCATGATCCGCTCCAGGTGGCGGTCTTCGCCGGTGAGCAGCTCACGGCCCGCTTCGGGGCTTTCGCCCGCGGCGAGCTGGGCCGCGTACCGCGCCGGGTGCTTGACGTTCCACCAGCGCACGCCGCCGACGTGGCTGTGCGCGCCGGGGCCCGCGCCCCACCAGTCGCCGCCCTGCCAGTAGCCGAGGTTGTGCCGGCAGCGCGCGGCTTCCGAGGACGCCCAGTTCGAAACCTCGTACCAGCCCAGGCCCGCGGCGGCGAGGGTGGCGTCGATCAGCTCGTAGTCGGCGGCCAGCACGTCGTCGTCCGGGGCGGGCAGCTCGCCGCGCCGGACGCGGCGGGCGAGCGCGGTGCCCTCTTCGACGATCAGCGCGTACGCCGACACGTGGTCGACCCCCGCGGCGAGCACGGCGTCCAGCGACGCCCGCAGGTCCTCCGTGCGCTCGCCGGGGGTGCCGTAGATCACGTCGAGGTTCACGTGCTCGAAGCCCGCGGCCCGCGCCTCGCGCGCGGCGTCCACCGGCCGACCCGGGGTGTGGACGCGGTCGAGCACCTGCAGCACGTGCTGCGCGGCGGACTGCATGCCGAGCGAAACGCGGGTGTAGCCGGCCTCGCGGATCCCGGCGAAGAACTCCGGCGACGTCGACTCGGGGTTGGACTCGGTGGTCACCTCGGCGCCGGGCGCCAGCCCGAACACCCCGCGGACGATGTCGAGCACCTCGCCGAGCCCGTCCGCGCCGAGCAGCGAGGGCGTCCCGCCGCCGACGAACACGGTCTCCGCGGCGGGCGGCGCCTGCAGCACCCGAACGGCCAGATCCAGCTCCCGGCGCAGCCCGTCCAGCCACGACCGCGGCGACGCGCCCGAGCCGAGCTCACCGGCGGTGTAGGTGTTGAAGTCGCAGTAGCCGCAGCGGGTGGCGCAGAACGGCACGTGCACGTAGACCCCGAACGGCCGGGTCCCCAGCCCTTCGAGGGCGCTCTCGGGCAGTCCGGCTCGGGCAGGTTCGGCGCTGGCGGGTTCGGTGGTCTGGCTGGTCACGGGCACGACGCCCATTGTCCACCGGCTCCCGCCGGGTCCGGCACAGGGACTCGTACCCCGTCAAGGAGGCCTTCACCGCGCCGCACGCGGGCAAGGAGGCCTTGACGGCCGGCGCGCTTGTACCGCCCCACCGCACCGCATTGTCCCCTCACAGTGAGGCCTCTCCCACCATCCGGGCAAGCCTGGACCACATTGTGGACGCGTGGCACGCTTTGACCCGTGAGTCCTGCCGGTGTCCTGCTCGTGGCGCGCCGCCACGTCGACCTTGTGCGCGTCGCGAGCGCGCTCTGCCGGCCGGTCCGCTGACTCCCGACGCCCGACCAGCCCACCACATCTGGACCACCGGCGCCGGGCCCGCCGCGAACCAGCCTGCCCGCCGGAAACAGCCGGGCTTCGCGGAGGCCCCGGTGCCACGACCGCCTCCCGGAGGACCCCCCAATGGCCTCACCCACGCGTGAAACCCCCGCGCAAGGCCGCGCCCCCCGTGCCCGGCAGAAGCGCGGCGAGGGCCAGTGGGCGCTCGGCTACCGGGAACCGCTGAACCCGAACGAGCGCTCGAAGAAGGACGACAACCCGCTCAACGCCCGCGCGCGCATCGAGAACATCTACGCCCACCGCGGCTTCGACTCGATCGACCCCGGTGACCTGCGCGGCCGGTTCCGCTGGTTCGGCCTGTACACCCAGCGCAAGCCCGGCATCGACGGCGGCCGCACCGCCACGCTGGAGCCCGAGGAGCTGGACGACCGCTACTTCATGCTCCGCGTCCGGCTCGACGGCGGCATGCTCACCACGCAGCAGCTCGCCGTGCTGGCCGAGATCTCGCAAACGCATGCGCGCGGCACCGCCGACATCACCGACCGGCAGAACATCCAGTACCACTGGATCCAGATCGAGGACGTGCCGGCGATCTGGCAGAAGCTCGAGAACGCGGGGATGACCACGCTGGAGGCGTGCGGCGACAGCCCGCGCGTCATCCTCGGCTCCCCCGTCGCCGGCATCGCCGAGGACGAGGTGATCGACGGCACCCCGGCGATCGAGGAGATCAAGCGCCGGTTCATCGGCGACCCGCGGTACTCGAACCTGCCGCGCAAGTTCAAGACCGCGATCTCCGGCCAGGCGGACGTGGCGCACGAGATCCACGACATCGCGTTCGTCGGGGTGAACCATCCCGAGCACGGCCCCGGCTTCGACCTGTGGGTCGGCGGCGGCCTGTCCACGAACCCGATGATCGGGCAGCGGCTCGGCGCCTGGGTGCCGCGCGACGAGGTGCCCGACGTGTGGGAGGGCGTGATCAGCGTCTTCCGCGACTACGGCTACCGGCGGCTGCGCGCGCGGGCCCGGATCAAGTTCCTGGTCAAGGACTGGGGCGCCGAAAAGTTCCGCGACGTCCTCGAGTCCGAGTACCTCAAGCGCAAGCTCATCGACGGCCCCGCGCCCGACGTGCCGCCCGCGCCGATCGACCACATCGGCGTGCACAAGCAGGTCGACGGCCGGTTCTACGTCGGCGCCGCGCCGGTCGCCGGCCGGGTGAACGGCGAAACACTGCTGGCCGTGGCCAAGGCCGCCGAGCACGCGGGCTCCGAGCGCGTCCGGCTGACGCCGCAGCAGAAGCTCGTGATCCTCGACGTGCCCGAGCCCGAGGTGCCCGCGCTGGAGAGCGAGCTGGCCGAGCTGGGCCTGCACACCCGGCCGTCGCCGTGGCGGCGCAGCGTGATGGCGTGCACCGGGCTGGAGTTCTGCAAGCTCGCGATCGTCGAGACGAAGGCCCGCGCGCAGGCGCTGGTGGCCGAGCTGGAGACGCGCCTGGCCGACATCCAGGGCGACCTCGACACCCCGGTGAGCGTGCACCTCAACGGCTGTCCCAACTCCTGCGCCCGGATCCAGACCGCGGACATCGGGCTCAAGGGCCAGATCGTCACCGACGGCGAGGGCAAGCAGGTCGAGGGCTTCCAGGTGCACCTCGGCGGTGGCCTCGGCCTCGACGCCGGTTTCGGCCGAAAGCTGCGTGGGCACAAGGTCACCGCGACCGAGCTGACCGCGTACGTCGAGCGGCTGGTCCGCGCGTACATCGACGGCCGCGAAAGCGGTGAGCGGTTCGCCCAGTGGGTCGCGCGGGCCGAAGAAAGCGTGCTGCAGTGACCTCGACCGAACGGGCGGTGCCGTACTACTGCCCGTTCTGCGGCGACGAGGACCTGCGTCCCGAGGAGGGCGGCGGCTGGCTGTGCACCGGGTGCCGCCGGACGTTCTCGGTGAAGTTCCACGGACTGTCCCTACCGGAGGTGTCGCACGGATGACCGCCACAGCGGATTACCGGACCCTGGCCGAACGAGCGTCGAAGGAGCTGGCCGAGGCCACGGCGGAGGAGGCACTGCGCTGGACGGCCGAGACCTTCGGCGACGACTTCATCGTGGCGTCCAACATGCAGGACGCGGTGCTGATCGACCTGGCCACCAAGGTCAAGTCCGATGTGGACGTGCTGTTCCTGGAGACCGGCTACCACTTCGCGGAGACCATCGGCACCCGTGACGCGGTGCAGACGGTCTATCCGGACGTGACGATCGTCAACGCCCAGGCTGAGCAGAGCGTGGCCGAGCAGGACGCCGAGTACGGCGCGAAGCTGCACGACCGCGACCCGACGCTGTGCTGCAACCTGCGGAAAGTGGTGCCGCTGCGCAAAACCCTCGCCGGCTACTCCGCCTGGGTCACCGGCGTCCGCCGGGTCGACGCCCCGACCCGCGCGAACACCCCGATCGTCACCTGGGACGAGCGCAACGGCCTGGTCAAGATCAACCCGATCGCGCCGTGGACCGACGACGAGTTCGCCGGCTACATCCGTGAGCACGGCATCCTGGAGAACCCGCTGGTCTCGGTCGGCTACCTGTCCATCGGCTGCGCGCCGTGCACGGCGAAGGTCGCCCCGGGCCAGGACCCGCGCAGCGGCCGCTGGGCCGGCCAGTCGAAGACCGAGTGCGGGCTGCACGGCTGATGGCTGACACAGAAGGAAGCATGACCACTCTCGAACCCGCTGCCGACGCCGCGCAGGACAACCTGGCCGCTCTCGAGTCCGAGGCCATCCACATCTTCCGCGAGGTCGCGGGCGAGTTCGACCGCCCGGTGATCCTGTTCTCCGGCGGCAAGGACTCGACGCTGCTGCTGCACCTGGCGATCAAGGCGTTCTGGCCCGCGCCGGTGCCGTTCCCGCTGCTGCACGTCGACACCGGGCACAACTTCGACGAGGTGATCGACTTCCGGGACCGGGTGGTGGAAAAGCACAACCTGCGCCTGGTCGTGGCGAAGGTCCAGGACTGGATCGACGACGGCCGGCTCGAAGAACGCGCCGACGGCATGCGCAACCCGCTGCAGACCACGCCGTTGCTGGACACGATCGCGGGCAACAAGTTCGATGCCGTGTTCGGCGGCGGCCGCCGCGACGAGGAGCGAGCCCGCGCCAAGGAGCGCATCTTCAGCCTCCGCAACTCCTTCGGCCAGTGGGAGCCGCGCCGCCAGCGCCCGGAGCTGTGGAACCTCTACAACGGCCGCCACCGCCCCGGCGAGCAGGTGCGTGTCTTCCCGCTGTCCAACTGGACCGAGGCCGACGTCTGGAACTACATCGCGCGGGAGAACGTCGAGCTGCCCTCGATCTACTACGCCCACCAGCGCTCGGTCTACCAGCGCGACGGCATGTGGCTCACCGAAGGGCCGTGGGGCGGGCCCCGCGCCGGTGAAGAGGTCCACGACCTCACCGTCCGCTACCGCACGGTCGGCGACGGCTCCTGCACCGGCGCCATCGAGTCCACCGCGGCCACGGTCGCCGACGTGATCGCGGAGGTCTCCGCGTCCCGCCTCACCGAACGCGGCGCCACGCGCGCCGACGACCGGATGTCCGAAGCAGCCATGGAAGACCGTAAACGAGAGGGCTACTTCTGATGTCCAGCCTCCTGCGGCTCGCCACCGCCGGCAGTGTCGACGACGGCAAGTCCACCCTCGTCGGCCGTCTGCTGTACGACACCAAGTCCGTGCTCGCCGACCAGCTGGACGCCGTCACCCGTGCGTCCGTCGACAAAGGACTGTCCACCCCGGACCTGTCGCTGCTGGTCGACGGGCTGCGCTCGGAGCGTGAGCAGGGCATCACCATCGACGTGGCATACCGGTATTTCGCGACGCCGAAGCGCTCGTTCGTGCTGGCCGACACCCCGGGCCACGTCCAGTACACCCGCAACACCGTGACCGGCGCCTCCACCGCGCAGCTCGCTGTGCTGCTGGTCGACGCGCGCAAGGGCGTGATCGAGCAGACTCGCCGTCACGCCGCCGTGCTCGCGCTGCTCGGCGTCCCGCAGCTGGTGCTCGCGGTCAACAAGATCGACCTGGTCGACTACGACGAAGCCACTTTCGCCGTGATCGCCAAGGAATTCGCCACCCACGCCGAATCACTCGGCTACCGGACCGGCTCGGTGACCACCATCCCCGTCTCCGCGCTGCAAGGCGACAACGTTGCCACGACGTCCGGGCGGACCCCGTGGTACACCGGTCCGACACTGCTGGAGCACCTCGAAAACGTGCCGGTCGCGCCGGACCCGCACGAGGCCGCGTTCCGCTTCCCGGTGCAGTACGTGATCCGGCCGCGCACCGCCGAATACCCGGACTACCGCGGGTACGCCGGGCAGATCGCCGCGGGCACCGTGCGGCCCGGCGACGAGATAGTCGTTCTCCCGCAAGGACTCCGCACCCGGGTGGAGGGCATCGACACCGCCGACGGGCCGCTCGCCGAGGCGGGCGCGGGCACCTCGGTCACCCTGCTGCTCGCCGACGACCTCGACATCTCCCGCGGCGACCTGATCGCCACGGCCGACCGGCCGCCGCGCGTCACCGACGAGCTGGCGGCCACGCTGTGCTGGCTGTCGGCGAAGCCGCTCAAGGCGGGCGCGCGGGTGCTGGTGAAACACGGCACGCGCACCGTGCAGGCGATCGTCGAGGAGCTGTCCGCCCGCTTCGACGAGCAGACGTTGTCCAGTGTGGACTCGCCGGATTCGCTGGCGCTGAACGACATCGGCCGGGTGGAGCTGCGGCTGGCCGAGGCACTGGGCGTCGACGACTACACCGACAGCCCGCGCACCGGGGCGTTCCTGGTGATCGACCCGAAGGACGGCGACACGCTCGCGGCCGGCCTGGTCGGCGATCGGTTCCCGTGACCGCTCCCCTGGTGCCCGTCGCGCACGGCAGCCGCGACCCCCGCTCGGCGGCGACCGTGCGGGGGCTCGTGGAGCGGGTCCGCGACCAGGCACCGGGCGCCGAGGTGTACGAGTCCTTTTTGGACCTTTCCGAGCCGCGGGTCACGGACGTGCTGCGGCGTTTGTACGAACAGGGACACCGCTCCGCCGTGGTGGTGCCGCTGCTGCTCGGCAGCGCGTTCCACGCGCGGGTGGACCTGCCCGCGCTGGTCGCCGAGGTCCAGGCGGACTGCCCGGGCTTCGACGTGCGGGTGTCCGAGGTGCTGGGCGTCGACCCGGTGCTGGAGGAGGTCGCGCTCGACCGGCTGGCCGGCGCGGGCCTCGGCGGACCGGGCAGCGGGCTGGTGGTGAGCGCCGTGGGCTCGTCGAACGCGGGCGCCAACGCGGCCGTCGCGGACCTGGCCGCGCGGTGGGAGACCCGGCTGGGCGTCCCGGTGAGCGAGGCATTCGCCAGCGCGGCCCAGCCGGACGTGCCGGCCGCCGTCCGGCGCTTGCGGGCCCGTGGGGTCGAACGGATCGCGGTCGCGTCGTGGTTCCTGGCGCCCGGGCTGCTGCCCGACCGCATCGCCGCGCTGGCCCGCGAGGCCGATCGAGGCGTCTACCTCGCCGGACCACTCGGGACCGACCCGCGTGTCGCCGCCGCAGTGCTGCGCCGCTACGAAGCCGCGCAGAACCGCGTCTCGGCTCCCTGAGAACTCCCTTGGACAACCCGCGGCTGCGCGATTTCGTCGACGGCCTCGAACCCGTGAACGCGCTGGCCGACACCTCGCCCGGCTTCGTCTGGCGGCTACAGACGGAAGACGGTGACGCGACGGCGGTGCAGGGCAGCGCGGGTGTGCTCACGAACATGTCGGTGTGGACGTCGGTGCGGGCACTGGCGGACTTCGTCTACTCGCCCAGGCACCTGGCCGTGCTAGCGCAAGACGGCGATCCGGGCTGGCTCTGCCCCGCCTGACACACGTCACAGCGGACAGCCCGCGCGGATATGCGAGGGTGATCGCATGGCTGACGAACTGGTGCACTACGACGTGGTGGGCGGCACCGCCACGATCACCCTCGACTCACCGCACAACCGCAACGCGCTGTCCGCGCAGCTGCGCCGCGAGCTGAGCGCCTCGCTGGAGAAGGCCCGCGAGGACGACGCCGTGCGCGTGGTGCTGCTGACCCACACCGGCCCGGTGTTCTGCGCAGGCATGGACCTCAAAGAGGCACGCGGCGCGGGTGCGGGCGACCAGGGCGTCAACGAGTTCCCGAAGATCCTGGACCAGCTGTGGACCAGTCCGAAGCCGGTCGTCGCGCGACTGGCCGGCCCCGCCCGCGCGGGCGGGATCGGCATGGTTGCCGCGTGCGACATCGCGGTCGCCGTGCCCGAGGCGACGTTCGCCTTCTCGGAGGTGCGCATCGGCGTGGTCCCGGCCGTCATCTCGCTGACCGTGCTGCCGCGCTTGAACCCGCGCGCCGCGCACGAGCTGTTCCTCACCGGCGAGGTCTTCGACGCCCGTCGCGCGGTGGAGATCGGCCTGCTCAACGCCGCCGTCCCGGCCGAGGAACTGGACGCGAAGGTGGCGTCCTACCTGAAGTCCCTCACCCTGGGCGGCCCGAAAGCGCTGGCCGCCACCAAAACCCTGCTCAGCCGGCCCCGCCCGGCCACCCCTGGCGAGGGCTTCGCCGCGATGAACGAGCTGTCCGCGGGCTTCTTCGCCAGTGCGGAAGGACAGGAAGGAATCCTGGCCTTCGCCCAGAAGCGCAAGCCGAACTGGGTGCCCGCGGACGAGTGACCGAAGGTCAGGAATCCGCCAGCACCACGGTCAGCCGCCGGGCGCCGGGCAGACCGGCGTCGGGCCCCACCGCCCGTTGCGCGTCCGACAGCACGCTCCGGATCGCCAGGTACGTCTTGGGCTCCGCCCGCCGCAGCCCCTCGGACCCGGTCCAGATCAGCACGTGTTCCCCGGCCGGCAGCCACGACAGGTCCGTCAGCATGTCGTACAACGCGTCGAGATTGCGCCCGAAGTAGTCCGGAAAGGACATCGCCTCGGCGATCGCGGCCAGCGTGCCCGGCTTGTCGAGCGTGCGGCTCCCGTCGACGTAATGCGGGTAGGCGCCGCGCGCGAAGGCGTCGTCCGCGGCGGCCTTCGCCTCGCTGCCCGCGGTCATCGGCTCGGGTCCACGACAACGAACGACGCGTAGTGGTCGCCGGTGTAGAACAGCTCTTTCGCCTGGCCCGTGACGAGCCGCCGCGGGCCGCGGTCCGGGCTGTTCGGGGTCTTCACGGTGTACTCGTGGTAGTAACCGGACTGCTTGCGCGGCAACACTTTCTCGCGATTCTCGAAGACGACATTGTCGTTGCGCGGATACGGGAACGGCCCACCGGACTGGATCAGCTTCCAGGTGTCGCGCGCCTGCGCGGGCAGGGCGGACAGCGCCTCGACCCGCAGCCCGGAGTCGGTTCCGGGCAGCTTCGCCCCGACCGCGCCACCGCTGACCGAGCTGGGCGAAGCAGGCGCCGATGAGGAAGAGGACCCGTCGACGGCGTCCTTGACCAGCCAGCCCCCGAACACCAGCACGAGGAGACCGACGAGTGCGGCGGTGATCCGCCTACGGTTGACCATGGTGCGCCAGCTTAAGAGGAGTGGCCGTCGTCGTCGCGGGCCGGGCCGAACCAGTGCGACAGCCGTCCCACCAGCTTGTCGATGGCCCAGGCCGCGAGCAGGCACAGCGGCACCACCACGACCATGACCAGCACGAACTGCACCGGGAACCAAGCCTGGGCGAGCCACAGCTCGACCCCGTCCCACCAGTCGGCCAGCCCGTTGAACACGAGTGTGAGCCTACGCGCGGTGTGCTGCGCGGGTGCGTCCAGGGGCGGTACGTTGCACGCATGTTCGCCGTTTACGCGAAGGAACCCAACGCCGATTCCCCGCTCGACTCGCTGGTCGTCGGCGAACGGCCGGAGCCCGAGGTGCCCGAAGGCTGGGTCCGCGTGCACGTCAAGGCCGCGAGCCTCAACATGCACGACCTGTGGACGCTGCGCGGAGTCGGGATCAAGCCGGAGCAGTTCCCGATGATCCTCGGCTGCGACGGCGCCGGGACCCTCGACGACGGCTCCGAGGTCGTCATCCACGCCGTGGTGAACGCCCCCGGCTGGCAGGGCGACGACACCCTGGACCCGAAGCGCACGCTGCTCACCGAGAAGCACCAGGGCACGATCGCGGACCAGGTGATCGTGCCGGCCCGCAACGTCGTGCCGAAGCCGGCCGGGCTGAGCTTCGCCGAGGCCGCCACCATGGGTACGGCGTGGCTCACGGCGTACCGGATGCTGTTCGTGAAGTCCGGGCTCCGCCCCGGCCAGACGATGCTGGTGCAGGGCGCCTCCGGCGGGGTGTCGACGGCGCTGATCGCGCTCGGCCGCGCCGCCGGGTTCCGGGTCTGGGTCACCGGCCGCAGCGAGGAGAAGCGCGCGCTGGCCGAGACCGTCGGCGCGCACCGGACGTTCGAGTCGGGCGCGCGGCTGCCGGAGCGGGTCGACGCGGTGTTCGAGACCGTCGGCAAGGCCACCTGGTCACACACGCTCAAGTCGCTCAAGCCGGGCGGCATCGTCGTCGTCTCGGGCTCCACCAGCGGGCCGGACCCGTCGGCGGACCTGCAACGGGTGTTCTTCCTGCAGCTGCGCATCGCCGGCTCCACCATGGGCACCCGCGACGAGCTGGCGGACCTGCTGAGCTACCTCGACCTGAAGGGCATCAAGCCCCAGATCGGCAGCGAGCTGGCCTTCGAGGACGCGGCCGAGGGGTTCCGCGCGATGCTCGACGGGGAGACCGCGGGCAAGATCGTCTTCACGCGCTGACTCACTTCGAGCACCGAGTGACCAGAGTGGCCCTGGTCTGGACCGATCCTGCACGGACGGCCCAGGCCAGAGCCCTTTTACGCGACGTTTCGTGACCCGTCAACACCCCCAGTTCGCAATCGGCTTGTTACCCCCGAAGTTCCACCAGAACTCGACCTTCGGCGGTTAACCTGTAGACATGACCGCGACGAAGCGGCCCGCACCCGCTGTTCGCGGCGGCCGGCCCAGCAGCGAACCGGACCCCATCCGGGTCTCCTTTCGGCGTTTCGCCGGGGTGCGCACCCGCGTACTCGAAGTGGGCCCGCCCGTGGCCGAAGCCGAGGCACCCAAGCGCATCCGCAAACGCGCCGCCGAGAAGCCACGCGCGCCGCGGCTCGTCCTCCTCCACGGCTACTGCGACAGTGCCGACACCTGGCGTTCTGTACTGGCCGAATTCGCCGCCGCGGGCGTCGCCGCGATCGCGGTGGACCTGCCCGGCTTCGGCGACGCGCAGCCGCTGCGGCCCGGCCCGATCCTGCCCCAGCTCGACGCCTTCACCGCCGCGGTGGTGCGCGAGCAGGCCGTGCTCGGCCCGGTGGTGCTCGCGGGCAACTCCCTCGGCGGCACGATGAGCCTGCGGGCGGCGCAGAACCCGCGGCTCCCCATCGCCGGCGTCGTCTCGATCGCCGCGCCCGGGTTCGTCGACTCGTGGCTGGTCCGCACGGTCGCGCGCAACCCGTTGCCGCTGCGCCTGTTCTCCGCGCTGCCCGTGCCCGTGCCGGGTTTCGTGGTCCGCGCGGTGGCCGAGCAGGTCGTCCCGCGGCTGCTGTACGCCGACGCGGCCGCGGCCGACGTCAGCCAGGTCCGGCGCTTCACCACGCTCTTCCCGGACTACCGCGCCACCACCAGCCGGCTCGAGGAGGCGCGTCAGCTCGTCACCGAGCTGGCCGATGCCTACCAGCTCGACCGGGTCCGGGTGCCGCTGCTCGTGGTGGCCTGCGGCAAGGACAAGCTGGTCACCTCGGCGTCCGGGCGCCAGCTGCACACGCTGGTCCCGCACAGCCGGCTGCTGGTGCGCGAGGACTGGGGCCACTGCCCGCAGCTGGACGACCCGCCGGAGATCGCGGAGCTGCTCACGTTCTTCGCGGCCGGCGCGATCCGCATGACGGGCGGGAAGGACAGCACCCCCGCGGTCGCGAGCGAGGACACCGCGGCGGGCTGAACGGGCATCATCGACGTCGTCACAGTCCGACATCGGTGACATAGAGGACAGCGCCTAGTACGGTGCCCTGCCAGAGCCCGTTGACCCGGGCTCTCTTCACAACCGTATGAGGAGACACCGATGTCCGCTCCCCGCATGCTGGGCACAGGCTCCGGGATATTCCGGCGCAAACCCATCGAGGAAATCGACGGCAGCGCCGCCGGTGGTCTACAACGGACGCTCGGGCTCCGTCAGCTGACCGCGATCGGCGTCGGCGGCATCATCGGCGCCGGGATCTTCTCGCTCGCCGGCGCGGTCGCCAACAAGACCGCCGGCCCCGCGGTGCTGATCTCGTTCCTGATCGCGGGCATCGCGAGCGCGGCGGCCGCCTTCTCCTACGCCGAGTTCGCCGGGCTCATCCCGCGCGCCGGCTCGGCCTACACCTACGGCTACGCGGTGCTCGGCGAGATCGTCGGCTGGTTCATCGGCTGGGACCTGCTGCTCGAGTACACCGCGATCGTTTCGGTGGTGGCCATCGGCATCTCGGGCTACTTCAATGACCTGCTCGGCTTCCTGCACGTCTCGCTGCCCGCTTGGATGTCCGGCGCGCCCGGCACGGAACCCTCCGGCGTCGCGTCCGGCTCGTACAAGGTGAACCTGTTCGCGGTGCTGCTGTGCCTGATCATCGCCTTCGTGCTCAACCAGGGCATGAAAAACGCCGCCCGGTTCGAGACGCTGCTGGTATACCTCAAGGTCGCGCTGGTGGTGCTGGTGATCGTGGTCGGCGCGTTCCACATCAAGACGGGCAACTACAGCAACTTCTTCCCGTTCGGCCTCAGCGGCGCCTTCACCGGCGCCGCGACGGTGTTCTTCGCCGTCTTCGGGTATGACGCGATGTCCACCGCGGCCGAGGAGTCGAAGGACTCCCAGAAACACATGCCGAAGGCGATCCTGTACTCGCTGGCGATCTCGATGGTGCTGTACGTGCTGGCCTGCCTGGTGCTCACGGGAATGGTGAACTTCAAGGACATCGACCCGGAGAGCGCGTTCTCCAGTGCCTTCGCGTCGGTCGGCCTGGGCTGGCTGGGCGCGGTGATCGCGGTCGGCGCCATCATCGGCATCCTGACCGTGCTGTTCACCTTCCTGATGGGCGCCACCCGCGTCGGCTTCTCCATGAGCCGCGACGGCCTGCTGCCCAAGTGGTTCTCCGGCACCCACCACAAACGCCAGGTGCCACACCGGATGACCTGGGTCCTCGGCATCGCGTCCGCGGTGATCGCCGGTGTGCTGCCCATCGAGGAGGCCGCGGAGCTGACCAACATCGGCATCCTGCTGGCGTTCGTGGTGGTCTGCATCGCGGTGGTCGTGCTGCGGTACAAGCGCCCCGAGCTGCCCCGCACGTTCAAGACCCCGGGCATGCCCGTAGTGCCGATCATCGGCGTGGTCTTCTCGCTCTGGCTGATCACCTTCCTCCAGTGGCAGACCTGGCTGCGCTTCGCCATCTGGTTCGTCATCGGCATGGTCATCTACTTCGGCTACAGCCGGCGGCACTCGGTGCTGAACCGGCCGGCTTCGCCGGAGACGGAGTCGGAGTCCACTTCGGACTGACGCTTTCTGCTGCGTCAGACGGGAAAGGGTCGCCCTCGGACTGTCCGAGGATGACCCTTCCCGTCTGTGTGGCCGGACTACGCGTCTCCCGGCGGGGTCAGCGGAGGCGGTCGAGCCGTTCCGCGGCGGTGCGGGACTCGCCGCGGAGGCGTTCGACGATCGAGGCCGCCGAGCCCTCGGCGGTCAGCGGGTAGGTCTGGCCGGCCCACAGCGACATCGCCTCGGGGTCGCCGGCCTTGGCCGCGGCCGCGCGGATCGGCTTGCTCAGGTGGTGCAGTTGCGGGTACGCGGCCGGCGCATGAGCGGACAGGTCACTCAGCACACGGTTCACCAATCCCCGCGCGGGGCGGCCGCTGAACGCGCGCGTGAACGCCGTCGCCCGGTCCGCCTCGGCCAGCACCCGCCGGTACGGGCCCGCCGTCCCGGCCTCGTCCGCTTGCAGGAACACCGTGCCCAGTTGCGCGGCGGACGCCCCGGCGGCGAGCACGGCCGCGACGTCGGCGCCGTGCACCAGCCCGCCCGTCGCGATCAGCGGAAGGCTCGTGCGCGCACCGATCAGCCGCAGCAGCGCGAGCAGGCCGTACTGCTCACCACCCGCCGGGACGGTCGCGTCGTCGGTGAACAGCCCGCGGTGCCCGCCCGCCTCGAAACCCTGCACCACCAATGCGTCCGCGCCGCGTGCGGCCGCGAGGTCGGCCTCCTCGGGGCTGGTCACGGTGACCGCGACGCGGCTGCCGGCCTCGTGCACCCGATGCACCTCCGCCGACGTCGGCGCCCCGAACGTGAACGACACCACGGGAACCCGCCGCGCCACCACCAAGTCGAGCTTGGCCGGGTACTCGTCGTCGTCCCAGAACGGCTCCCCCGGCTCGACGCCGTAACGCAGCGCCTCGGTCAGCATCCGCTCACGATGCGCCGTGAGGTCCACCCCGGAACGGCTGCCCGGTACGAAAAGGTTGACGCCGAACCGCCCGCCGGTCAGGTGCGCGGTGTGGGCGATCTTGGCCTCCAGCGTCTCCGTCGCGAGGTACCCCGCCGCGAGGAACCCGAAGCCACCGGCCGCCGTGACCGCGCCGACCAGTTCGGGTGTGGTGGGGCCGCCCGCCATCGGCGCCACGATCACCGGGAAATCGAGATCTTCGAACATGCCCGGGAGCCTAGCCCGCAGGCCGGACCGGACAGCCGCCTTTCGATGCGCCCGTTGATTCCCCGCCGCGCCATGGCGCTGTGACCGTGGCCGTGGCCGGAAGAGCTACCAGTCGACGAACAGCCCGGCGCGGACGGCGAGCGCCGGACCGGCACCCAGCCCTGCCGAGGCCCGCATCGGGTTAGGCTGCATCATGAACGCTGACCTCGAGCACACCCGCGCGCTCGCCTTACAGGAGAACGGGCTCGCGACCATCGCCACCGTCCGCGCGGACGGCACCGTGCACGCGTCCGTCGTCAACGCCGGCCTGATCGACGACCCGGTCACGGGCGCCCCGTCGATCGGCTTCGTCGCTCGCGGGGACGCGCACAAGCTGACCTTGCTGCGCCGCGCCGGCCACGCGACGATCACCTTCCGCCGCGGCTGGGACTGGGCCTCGGTGACCGGCGCGACCCACGTGATCGGCCTGGACGACCCGGACCCGGCCTTCGACCCGGCCGGACTGCCGGAACTGCTGCGCGCCGTCTTCAAAGCCGCCACCGGCACCCACGACAACTGGGCCGAGTACGACCGCGTGATGGCCGCCGAACGCCGCGCGGCGGTTTTCGTCAGCGCGGACCGGATCATCCGCAACCGCTGAGCCGGCCAGGACACCAAGCGCCGCACCACACCCAGTACCCGGGCCAGGCCGACGACCACCCGGCCACCGGCTCCGGCCCACCACAACCGCGCGAGCCGTGACTGCACAGGCGATGGCTGCACAGGTGGTGACAGCGCGGACCATGGGGACGGTGCCTGCTCCGGCGAAAGCTGCGCGACTCGCACCGGCGCGAACCGCGGCTGCACCGACGGCTGCCCGGCCGGCACGGGCAGCCCGCACCGCCCCTCCACAGGCGACTGCTCCGCAGACCGCACGAACCGTGACGCCACAGGCAGCGCGAACCATGACTGCACCGGCAATGACTGCCCGACTCGCACGGGCAGCCCGCACCACGGCTCCACAGGCGACCGCCGGGCAGACCACGCGAACCGTGACCGCACGGATAGCGCGAACCATGACTGCACCGGCGATCGCTGCGCGACTCGCACAAGCAGCCCGCACCGCGGCTCCACAGGAGACCACCGGGCGAGCTGCGCAGACCGCGCCACCCGTGGCTGCACGAGCCGGGTCGTGCGGACCGCGCCGGCGCAGTCCGCGCCACCCGATCCGCGCAGCCCGGCCCGTGCAGCCATGGCGCAGAAACGCCGCCGTGCCCGCGAAACCACTGAAATCACCGTCCGCACAACGCGAGACATCACCGTCACCCGACCAGCGCCGACACCCACGGGGGTAGCCCCGTGCAGCGCTTGTAGCCGCACCACAGCCGCCTCAGCCGAGGCGGCCGAGTAGTTCCGCGGGTACCACGCGTACCGGAAATGGTTGGCGTGCCTGGAAAACCTCGTCCACCGCGGCCTTCGCCACCTGCTGGTAGACACCGTCGCCGTCCAGCTCGAACACCGCCAGCGCCGGCTCCGCCGGGTCGACGACCCAGTAGCTCGGCACGCCGAGGCGCTCGTACACGGCTTTCTTCGTGTTGAGGTCGTGGATGGCTGTGCTGGGCGAAAGCACCTCGACCGCGAGCACCGGCGGCTCCGGGAGGTCCTGTTCGGTGAAGCCCTCGCCGCGCCCGACCAGCAGGTCGGGTTGCAGCTCGAGATGATCGCCGATGCGCACCGCGAACGGCGCCCCGGCGACGAAGTACCCGACCGGGCAGGCTTCGTCGAGCACGGGGTACAGCCGGTAGGCGATGGTCTGGTGTCTCAGCCCGGGTGCGGGGCTCACGACCAGCACCCCGTCGATGAGCTCACGGCGGCGGCCGTCATCCGGCATCTCCTCGAGGTCGCGCACCGTCATGGGGCGCGCCCCCTCGGGACGCCGGGTGTCTGTCATGACCGTCATGGTGCTCTCCTTCCGTCGGTCACACCAGAGGAGACCAGGCGGTACCGACAAGAAAGCCGCCCGCGGCGGCGCGGGCGGCTTCCTTCACTCGAACGTGTGAGCGAACGCGTTACTTCTTGCGATTCCCGTTGTCCTCAGTGGACAGTGCCGCGACGAACGCCTCCTGCGGCACCTCCACGCGACCCACGGTCTTCATCCGCTTCTTGCCTTCCTTCTGCTTCTCCAGCAGCTTCCGCTTCCGCGAGATGTCACCGCCGTAGCACTTGGCGAGCACGTCCTTGCGGATCGCGCGGATGGTCTCGCGCGCGATGATCCGCGCGCCCACCGCCGCCTGGATCGGCACCTCGAACTGCTGGCGCGGGATCAGCTCGCGCAGCCGCGTCGCCATCCGGTTGCCGTAGGCGTACGCGGCGTCCTTGTGCACGATGGCGGAGAAGGCGTCCACCGTCTCGCCCTGCAGCAGGATGTCGACCTTCACCAGCTCCGACGGCTGCTCGCCTGCCTCTTCGTAGTCCAGCGACGCGTAACCGCGCGTGCGCGACTTCAGCGTGTCGAAGAAGTCGAAGATGATCTCCGCGAGCGGCAGGTTGTAGCGCAGCTCCACGCGGTCCTCGGACAGGTAGTCCATGCCGAGCAGCTGCCCGCGCTTGGTCTGGCACAGCTCCATGATCGTGCCGACGAACTCCGCCGGCGCCAGGATGCTCACCTTGGACACCGGCTCGTACACGTCCGAGATCTTCAGCCCGGTCGGCCAGTCCGACGGGTTGGTGACCACTACCTCGCTGCGGTCCTCCAGCACCACCCGGTAGACGACGTTCGGCGCCGTGGAGATCAGGTCGAGGCCGAACTCGCGCTCCAGCCGGTCGCGCGTGATCTCCAGGTGCAGCAGGCCGAGGAAGCCGCAGCGGAAGCCGAAGCCCAGCGCCACGGAGGTCTCCGGCTCGTACGCCAGCGCGGCGTCGTTCAGCTGCAGCTTCTCCAGCGCCTCGCGCAGCTCCGGGTAGTCCGAGCCGTCGACCGGGTACAGCCCGGAGTAGACCATCGGCTTCGGCTCGCGGTAGCCCGCCAGCGCCTCGGTCGCGCCGTGGCGCTCGGACGTGACGGTGTCGCCGACCTTCGACTGCCGGACGTCCTTCACCCCGGTGATCAGGTAGCCCACCTCGCCGACGCCGAGGCCCTTGCTGGCCTTCGGCTCCGGCGAGATGATGCCGACCTCCAGCAGCTCGTGCGTGGCGCCGGTGGACATCATCCGGATCTTCTCGCGCGGCGTGATCTTGCCGTCGACCACCCGGATGTAGGTCACGACCCCGCGGTAGGTGTCGTAGACCGAGTCGAAGATCATCGCCCGCGCGGGCGCGTCGGAGTCGCCGACCGGCGCCGGGACCTGCTTGACGACCTCGTCCAGCAGCGCGCCGACGCCCACCCCGGTCTTCGCCGAGACCCGCAGCACGTCGCCCGGCTCGCAGCCGATGATGTGCGCGATCTCGCCCGCGTACTTGTCCGGATCGGCCGAGGGCAGGTCGATCTTGTTCAGCACCGGGATGATGGTGAGGTTGTTCTCCAGTGCCAGGTACAGGTTGGCCAGGGTCTGGGCCTCGATCCCCTGCGCCGCGTCCACCAGCAGGATCGCCCCTTCGCACGCTTCGAGCGCACGGGACACCTCGTAGGTGAAGTCGACGTGGCCGGGGGTGTCGATCATGTCGAGGACGAACTCGCGGCCCGCCTGCTCGCCCGACCTCGGCGTCCACGGCAGCCGGACGTTCTGCGCCTTGATGGTGATGCCGCGCTCGCGCTCGATGTCCATCTTGTCGAGGTATTGCGCGCGCATGTTGCGACCCTCGACGATCCCCGTGAACTCCAACATCCGGTCGGCAAGCGTCGACTTGCCGTGGTCGATGTGCGCGATGATGCAGAAATTCCGGATCAGCCGAGGATCGGTGCGCAGGGCATCGGGAGACACGCACCATGGTCGCATGAGTGAGCTCGGCGCCAGGCCCGCTGCGGGCGGTGTCCGGGTGCCGTACGACGCTCTGCCGGGCGCGCTCCAGGCGTGGGTCGAGGATGTGTTGGGTTCGCGGGTGACGACAGCGGCCACTCAGCCGGGCGGCTTCTCCCCCGGCGTCGCCGCGCGGTTGCGCTGCGAGGACGGCCGGCGGGCCTTCCTGAAGGCGGTCTCCGCGGAAGCCAACGCCGAGAGCCCGAGCCTGCACCGGCGCGAGATCGAGGTGTTGCGCGTTCTCCCTCCGGACCTGCCCGTGCCGCGATTGATTTCGTCGTACGACGAACACCCGTGGGTGGCAATCCTCATCGAGGACGTCGACGGGCGGCATCCGCACCTGCCGTGGCGACCGGACGAGCTGCGCATGGTGATGGAGACGGTGGACCGGCTGTCCGCGGATCTCACGCCATGCCCGCTGGCAAATGCGGCCATGGTCGGCGAAGCGTGGCGACCGGAGTTCACCAAGTGGCGAGGTGCCGTCGAAGCACCGCCGCCCGGAC
>DASXYS010000058.1:0-15362 GCA_036502365.1 Amycolatopsis sp. | reverse complement strand
CGAATTCCGGCCCGAGCCCGTCGCGCAGGCGCCCGATCTCCCGCCGCGCCGTCGCCTCCCCGGACGGCGCGACGTCGTGCAGGAACTGGAAACTCGCGAGCGCCCGCCGGTGCGGGAACGCGGAGTCGCCGCGCGCGATCGCGCCGCCACCGCCGTCCACGATCGTGTAGTTCACCGGGTCCTCGCTCACCATCGCGACCACCGCGGCCGGGTCCGCGGCGGGCCGCATGAGCATCCTCGACGTCGCCACGTAGCCGGCCGGTTGCACCCGTCCCCCGCCGCCGCCCCAGCCGGGCCCGCACGACGGGCCGGACAGGTCGTCGCAGCCGGCGAAGTACCGCATGGCACCGAGGAAGTCCGTCTCCGGCTCCTCCCGCACGACCGGCGCCGTCCCCACCCGCCGGACGAAGTCGTCGAGAATCGGCTTCAGCCGGGTCCGCGGTCCGACGAAACAGCCGCCGAAGTTCGCCGCCGTGGCGCCGAGGCCCAGGTCGGACCAGAGTTCGTCGGGCATCCGCGGCTGCCAGTCCTGCCACTCGGCGAACAGGGCCGCACCCGCCGCGGGCGGGAACTGCAAGCTGAACGAGGTCAGGTCCGGGGCCGGCACGGTGCGGAAGGTGAACGAGGTGACAATGCCGAAATTGCCGCCGCCCCCGCCGCGCAGCGCCCACAGCAGGTCCGGTTCGCCGGCCGCCGAAACGGTGCGCAGGCACCCATCCGCCGTCACCACTCGCGCGGACTCGAGATGGTCGCACGTCAGCCCGTACGCACGGCCCAGCACCCCGACGCCGCCGCCGAGGGTGAGCCCGGCGATGCCGACGGTCGGGCAGGTCCCCGCGGGCAGCGCGCGCCCGGCCGCGCCGAGCGCCGCGTAGACCGGCCCCAGCCGGGCACCGGCACCGACGACCGCGCGCCCGTCCGGCCGGACCTCGACGCCGGCGAGCCGGCCGAGGTCCACCAGCAGTCCACCGTCCACAGTGGAGTACCCGGCGTAGCTGTGGCCGCCGGAACGGGCGGCCAGCGCAATGCCGTGCCGGGCCGCGAAGTCCACACAGGCCTGAACATCCTCGGCTCGCGCACAGCCCGCGATCGCGGCCGGGTGGTGGTCGTAGATCGTGAAGTAGCCGCGGCGAGCCTCCTCGTAACCCGCGTCGCCGGGCCGCAGCAGCGGCCCGGCCAGCCGCCGCCGGAGCCCGTCCCAGAGATCGGGCCCCGGTCTCGCGCCGAGCCCGGTGGCCGCCGCCCCGGACAGCACCAGGAACGTCCGCCTGCTGATCGTCATCGTGGTCCCCCTCGCCCTCACCCCTGCGCGCGGACGGGGGGCAAACGGCTGGTCCCCCCGGCCTCGCCTTGCCCTGCCCAGGGTAGCGGGTGTGTGATCGAGGACACATCGCGTACATCCGCCGTTCGCCGAGGAGCCGTCATGGCCGACAAACAGAGCAGGAGCACCGACACCGGGGCCGCCGTCGCTGTGGCCGACCCCGCCAAGGTCCGCAACGTCGTGCTCGTCGGGCCCTCCGGGTCGGGGAAGACCACGCTCACCGAGGCCCTGCTGGCCGCTTCGGGCACCGTGCCGCGGGCCGGCACCGTGATCGACGGGACCACGGTCTGCGACCACGACCCGGCGGCGGTCCGCCAGCAGCGCTCGGTCGGCCTGTCCGTCGCCCCGGTCCTGTACCAGGGGCACAAGATCAACCTCATCGACACCCCGGGTTACGCCGATTTCGTGGGCGAGCTGCGCGCCGGGCTGCGCGCCGCCGACGCGGCCCTGTTCGTGGTGTGCGCCGCCGAGGGTGTCGACGCCGCCACGATCGCGGTGTGGGAGGAGTGCGCGTCGGTCGGCATGCCGCGCGCCGTGGTCGTCTCGCGCCTCGACCACCACCGCGCGGACGCGCTCGCCGAGATCGCCGCATGCCAGGCCGCGTTCGGCGCCGGTGTGCTGCCGCTCTACCTGCCGACGCGCGACGGCCTGGCCGGCCTGATCACCCAGCGCTATTTCGACTACTCCGCCGGCCACCCGCCGCGCATCGGCGAGCTGGACGCCGCCGACCTGGCCGGGCTCGCCGTCGCCCGCAACGAGCTGATCGAGGGCATCATCGCCGAGAGCGAGGACGAGACCCTGATGGAGCGGTACCTCGGCGGCGAGGAGATCGCCGAGGACACGCTGATCGCCGACCTCGAGACGGCCGTCGCGCGCGGCTCGTTCCACCCGGTCATCCCGGTCTGCGCCACCAGCGGCACCGGCCTGGCCGAGGTGCTCGACGGCATCGTCCGCGCCTTCCCCTCGCCGCTGGAGCACCGGCCGCCCGAGGTGACCACACCCGACGGCGGTCCGCACGGCGCGCTGTCGGCCGACCCGGAGGGACCGCTCGCCGCGGAGGTCGTGCGCACCGCCGTCGACTCCTACGTCGGGCGCGTTTCGCTGGTCCGCGTCTTTTCCGGGACGCTGCGCCCGGAGAACGCCGTGCACGTCTCCGGCCACGGGCTCGCCGAGCGCGGCCACGAGGACCACGACGCCGACGAGCGCGTCGCACACCTCTACTCCCCGCTCGGCGCGAACCTGCGCGAGGTGCCGTACTGCGTGGCCGGCGACCTGTGCGCGCTGACGAAGGTCGGCTCCGCCGAAACCGGCGACACGGTGTCGTCCCCGGAGGACCCGCTCGTGATGAAACCCTGGCGGATGCCCGAGCCGCTGCTGCCGGTCGCCGTCGTCGCGAAGACCCGCAGCGACGAGGACACGTTGTCACGCAACCTTTCCCGGCTCGTCGCGGGCGACCCGACGCTGCGGCTGGACCGCAACGCCGAGACCGGCCAGCTCGTGCTGTGGTGCATGGGCGAGGCGCACGCCGATGTGGTGCTGTCGCGGCTGCGGGCGGGCGGTGCGGACGTCGGCACCGAGCCGGTGCGGATCAGCCTGCGCGCGACGTTCGCGAAACCCGCGCGCGGGCACGGCCGGCACGTCAAGCAGTCCGGCGGCCACGGCCAGTTCGCCGTCTGCGACCTCGAAGTGGAGCCGCTGCCGCGGGGCGCCGGCTTCGAGTTCGTCGACAAGGTGGTCGGCGGCTCCGTGCCGCACCAGTTCATCCCGAGTGTGGAGAAGGGTGTGCGGGCGCAGCTGCGGCGCGGGCTCGGCGACGGGCACCCGGTGGTGGACGTGCGCGTGACCCTCGTCGACGGCAAGGCCCACAGCGTCGACTCCTCCGACGCCGCCTTCCAGACCGCCGGCGCGCTCGGCCTGCGCGAGGCCGCGGCCGCCGCCGGGGTGACGCTGCTGGAGCCGCTGGACGAAGTCGCCGTCACGCTGCCGGACGAACACCTCGGCACGGTGCTGGGCGACCTGTCGTCGCGCCGTGGCCGGGTGCTCGGCACGGAGGCCGGCGAAGGCGGCTTCACGGTGATCCGAGCGGAAGTCCCGGCTGCCGAACTGCTGCGCTACGCCGTCGACCTGCGCTCGCTGTCTTCGGGAACGGCCACTTTCACCCGCCGTCCCGCCCGCTTCGAGCCGATGCCCGAGGGAGCCGCCGTCCTGGGCTGAGCCGGGGCCTTCAGAACTCGAAGCCGCCGGGCCGGTCGTTGCGGTCGGCGAGCAGGCCCGCCAGGGTGGCGATGGCGATCTCCGGCGGGGTGCGCGAGCCGATGTTCAGCCCGACCGGCCGGTGCACCCGCGCGATGTCCGGCGCCGCCACGCCGAGCGCGGTCAGCGCCTCGACGTGCGGGCCCGGGTGACGCGGGTTGCCGAGCACACCGATCCAGCGCGGGCGGCCGGCCAGCGCGGTCCGCAGCACCTCGCCCAGCTCGGGCCGGTGGTGGTCGGTGACCACGACGTCGGTGCCGCGATCCAGCTCCGGCGCCGTGGTGCGGACGTCGAAATCGCCGGTGGCACGCGCGGCGTCGGGCTCGAACAGCACGGTGCGGTAGCCCGCGTCGGCGGCGTAGGCCAGCAGATACCGCGAGACCGGCGACGCGAACACAGCGACCAGCGTCCGCTCGGACGGCTCATCCTCGGCTTCGCCGTGCGCGACCGCGCAGGCATCCGGTTCAGCGGTCATGGCCCCAGTCTGCCACCGCTACAGGTCCGGTTCGGCGAACTCGAAGTACTCCGGCAACGGGGCGGTGCCCGCGAGCTTGAAATACCGCACCTTCCGGCGGCGGCGCAGCGCCAGGGTGTCGCGGACCGCGTCGTTGTGCACCCGCCGTGCGATGACGACGCGGTGCTCGGCGTCGGTCAGCTCCTCGGCCAGCACCGCGGGCAGCCGGGACCGGTCGACGCGGGCGAGCACCAGCGTCAGCTCGTTTTCCTCGGCCTCCCGGTCGGCGCGGGCCGCGCCTTCGGCCCGCTCGGCCGCGGCGTGCAGCCCGGCGCCGTCGCCGTCGAGCACCGCCGCGGCGGCGCGCGCGACCACCGCGCGCCGGGCGAGCGCCGCGTCGAGCGCCGCCCAGCCCGCGTCGGTGCGCACGTGCAGGCGGTCGAGCCGGTTCGCCGTCGCCACCAGGAAAAGCCCGCCCAGCACCACGATCGCGGCCAGCACGGGCAGCAGCCAGGCCAGCACGATCATGCGTCCGCCTCGCCCTGAGTACCCGACGGTTCCCGGGCCGGCCCGCTCACCGGGCCGGCTCCCGGTCCGCGGCGACGACGCGGCGCGGGTCGGCGGCAATCGCCGTCTCGTACACCCGCAGCACCTGCGTGACCACCACCGACCAGTCGTACGCGATCACCCGCTCCCCCGCCGCTGCCGCGAGCGACGCGCGCCGCGCGGGATCGCCGAGCAGCTCACGCAGCCCGTCGGCGAGTGAGGCGGGATCGGCGGTCCCGGCGAGCATCCCGGCCGTGCCGTCGTCGAGCACCCGGCGGAACGAGTCGAGGTCACTGGCCAGCACCGGGGTGCCCGCCGCCATGGCCTCGGTGAGGATCATGCCGAAGCTCTCGCCGCCGGTGTTCGGCGCGCAGTAGACGTCGACGCTGCGCAGGGCGCGCGCCTTGGTCCCGTCGTCCACCTGGCCCAGCAGCTCGATGTGCGGCCACAGCCGCGGCCCAGCCATCCGGCGCAGCTGGTCCGGTTCGCCGCGGCCGACCACGAGCAGCCGCAGGTCTTCGAAGTCCGGCAGCAGCCGCCGCAACGCCTCCAGCAGCACCTCCATGCCCTTGCGCGGCTCGGTGAACCGGCCGACGAACCCGACTGTGCCGCCAGCGCGGGGATAGCCCTCCAGCGGGACGGCGCGGCTGAAGAACTCGGCGTCGACGCCGTTCGGGATCTCGACCGCGTCGCCGCCCGCGTGCTCCACCTGGACCCGGCGGGCCAGCGCGGACACCGCGATCCGCGCGGTGATCTTCTCCAGCAGCGGCCGCAGCACCGGCTGGAACGCCGAAAGCGTGCGCGAGCGGGTGGTCGCCGTGTGGAAGGTCGCGACGATCGGCCCGTCGGCGATCTTCAGCGCCAGCAGCGAAAGGCTCGGCGCGGCCGGCTCGTGCAGGTGCAGCACGTCGAAGCCGTTGTCCCGGATCCACCGGCGCACCCGGGCGTAGGACACCGGCCCGAACTGCAGCCGCGCCACCGAGCCGTTGTAGCGGACGCCGAGCGCTTTCCCGGCCGGGTGCACGAAATCCGGCAGCACGGCGTCCTCGTCGGCCGGCGCCAGCACCGACACCTGGTGCCCGCGCTCGATCAGCGCCCGCGCCAGGTCGATCACGTGCCCCTGCACCCCGCCCGGCACGTCGAAGGAATACGGGCACACAATGCCGATCTTCAACGAGCCGATCTTCGGCCCGCGCCCGTGCTCTGGTCCTTGGCGCTCTTGTCCTTGGCCCCCCGCCACCGGCTCAGCTCGCTGCTTCTTCGAGACCGGCGCTTTCGCCGGCCTCGAGGTCGGAAAGCCAGAACTTCTGCAGCATGTGCCAGTCCGCCGGGTGCGCGGCGATGTCGCCGGCGAAGACGTCGGCCAGCGCCTGCGTGGCCGCCGGCACCTCGGCGCGGGCGGTGACGCGGATGCGCGGGTGCACCCGCATCTGCCAGCCGTCGTCGGTGAACCACGAGCCGACCGGCAGCAGCGCCGCGCCGGTGGTGGCCGCGAGCCGCGCCGGGCCGGCCGGCATCCGCGCGCGGTCGCCGAAAAACTTCACCGGCAGGCCGCTCGCGGTCAGGTCCCGGTCGCCGACCAGGCAGACCACCTTGTTCTCCCGCAACCGTTTCAGCAGCACGCGCATCGCGGCGCTGTCGCCGGTCAGCGGGACGATCTCGAACCCCAGTGACTCGCGGAAGGCGACGAACCGGCGGTACACCGACTCCGGCTCCAGCCGCTCGACCACCGTGGTGAAGCTGCCCAGGTAGTTCGCCATCCAGACGCCCGCGGCGTCCCAGTTGCCGCTGTGCGGCAGGGCGCACACGGCGCCGTTGCCCTCGGCCAGCGCGGCGTCGATGTTCTCGACGCCGGTGATCTTGGCGCCCACCTTGCCGATCACCGTGTCCCGGTCCATCGCGGGCAGGCGGAAGGTCTCGTACCAGTAGCGCGCGTACGAGCGCATGGCCTGGCGGACCAGCTCGTCCAGCTCCGTCTCGTCGGCCTGCGGCACCACCCGCGCGAGGTTGGCGCGCAGCTGGCGCACCCCGCCGCCGCCCCGGCGCACGGCGACGTCCGCGCCGAGGCCGAACAGCATCGCCCCCAGCGACTCCGGCAGCCGGCGGGTGAGGCTCCAGCCCGCCGCGTAACCGAACTCGCCGAGCCGCCGGGACAGCGCGCTCACGGCTGCGCCCCGCCCGGCCGCACGTCGCCGGCCAGCGGCGCCTGTGGTCCGGCCTCCGGCGCCACGGGTGGTTCCGCAGCCGATTCCACAGTTTCCTCGGCCTGGCGGGCGGCGACGGCGCGGGCGGCCTTCGCGACCGCGGCAGCCCGCTGGACCAGCGTGACCGCCGACAGCACGGCGAGCAGCCAGAGGGTGATCTCCACGGTCCACGGCACGCCGAGGCCGTGCAGCCCGGTGCCGACGAGCGCGATGATCAGCCGCTCGGCCCGCTCGATGAGGCCGCCGTCGGCCTCCAGCCCGGACGCCTCGGCGCGCGCCTTGACGTAGGAGATCACCTGGGCGAGCACCAGGCAGATCAGCGCGGCGGCCGCGGCCCGGTTGTTGTGGTCGACCACGAAGCACCACCAGGCGATCGCGGCGAACAGCGCGCCGTCCACCAGCCGGTCGCAGGTGGCGTCGAGCACGGCGCCGAACGGGGTGCCGTAGCCGCGGGCCCTGGCCATGGCGCCGTCGAGGAGGTCCAGCATGGCGAACCCCCACACGGTGAAGGTCCCCCACAGCAGGAGGCCCTGCGGGAAGAAGGCGAGCGCGCACGCGACAGCACCCGCGGTGCCGATCACGGTCATCGCGTTGGGGGTCAGTCCGGCCCGGACCAGCGTCCGGCCGATGGGATCGGTGACGCGGGAGACTGAGGCACGGGCGAAAATATTGAGCATCTCGTCGTCTGGTGCACCTGGCTCGGGGGCGGGTGGGCGTCGAAAGCCTATCGACCCGCCCCGCGGACCCCGACGTCCCGCCCCGCGACCCGCCGGGCGTTCAGCCGGATTTCGGCAGTTCGACGACCGGCGCGACGAAACCGGCCGCTTCTTCGGCGGCCACGGCGGCCGCGCAGCGCGGCCGGAGCCGCTCCAGGATCGCGGCGCTGATGTCGCCCAGCGCGGCCACCTGCGTGGGCGAAAGCGCGTCGAACAGGCTCTCGCGCACGGCCTCGACGTGGCCCGGCGCGGCCTCCTCCAGCGCGGCGAAGCCCTCGTCCGTGAGCACCGCCCACGCCCCTCGCTTGTCCGTCGGGCAGGACTCGCGCCGCACCCAGCCCTTGGCCTCCAGCCGGGCGACGGCGTGCGAGAGCCGGCTGCGCGAAGAACGCCGTACCGCGGCCAGCTCGCTCATCCGCAGCCGGCGGTCTTCGGCCTCGGACAACGAGACGAGCACCTCGTAGTAGGTGTGCGGCATGCCCGACTCGTGCTGGAGCTGACCCTCGAGGTGCGCCTGCAACATGGTGATCGCCATGGAGAAGTCACGCCAGACTTGCTGCTCGTCGCCGGAAAGCCATCGAGGTTCGGACATGGCCCCATTCTACCCCTGATTGAGGACTCAATTACCTGCTCGTGAGTGGCTATGACGGTTCTAACCGTCATAGCCACTCACGAGGCCGAGCTGGGTCACCAGGCGTCGGCGAGCAGCTTCCGGGTCTCGCCCAGCAACTGGGGCAGCACCTTCGTGTGCCCGATCACCGGCATGAAGTTCGCGTCCCCGCCCCACCGCGGCACCACGTGCTGGTGCAGGTGCGCCGCGATGCCCGCGCCGGCGATCACCCCCTGGTTCATGCCGACGTTGAACCCGTGCGCCGCCGAAACCACGCGCACCACGCGCATCGCGTGCTGGGTGAACTCGGCGAGCTCACGGGTCTCGTCGACGGTCAGCTCGGTGTAGTCCGCCACGTGCCGGTACGGCACCACCATCAGGTGACCGGGGTTGTACGGGTACAGGTTCAGCAGCGCGTACACCGTTTCGCCGCGCGCCAGCACCAGCCCCGTTTCGTCGTCGAGGCCCGGGATGCGGCAGAACGGGCAGCCGTCCGCCTCGTCGTCGTCCGGCTTGTCCTGGCCCTTGATGTAGGCCATCCGGTGCGGGGTCCACAGGCGCTGCAACGCGTCCGCGACCCCGACGCCGTCCTGCTCGACGAGCTCCGGGCCGTCCGGGTCGCTCACCGCAGGATCGCCGCCACGGCGTCGGCGCTCGGTGAGGCGTTCTCGCGGCGGGCCACCCATTCGGCGATCGCCTCGACGGCGGTGTCCACCGCGATCCCGTTGATCTGGCCGCCGTCGCGGAACCGGAACGACACCGCGCCCGCCTCCGCGTCCTTGGCGCCGGCCAGCAGCATGAACGGCACCTTCTGCGTGGTGTGGGTGCGGATCTTCTTCTGCATCCGGTCGTCGCTCGCGTCGGTCTCCACGCGGATTCCCTTGGCGCGCAAAGCCTTCTCCACGCCGTGGAGGAACTCGACCTGGTCGGCGGTGATCGGGATGCCGACCACCTGCACCGGCGAGAGCCACGCCGGGAACGCGCCGGCGTAGTGCTCGGTCAGCACGCCGAAGAACCGCTCGATCGAGCCGAACAGCGCACGGTGGATCATCACCGGCCGCTGGCGCGAGCCGTCCGGGGCGGTGTACTCCAGCTCGAACCGCTTGTTCTGGTTGAAGTCCAGCTGGATCGTGGACATCTGCCAGGTGCGGCCGATCGCGTCCTTGGCCTGCACGGAGATCTTCGGGCCGTAGAACGCCGCGCCGCCCGGGTCCGGCACCAGCTCGAGGCCGGAGTCGACGGCGGCCTGCCGCAGCGTCTCGGTGGCCTCCTCCCACTCCCAGTCCTCGCCGATGAACTTCTCCGAGTCGCCGCGGGTGGACAGCTCGAGGTAGAAGTCCGAGAGGCCGTAGTCGGCCAGCAGGTCGAGCACGAACTTGAGCAGCGACCGCAGCTCGCCCGGCATCTGCTCCTTGGTGCAGTAGATGTGCGAGTCGTCCATGGTCAGGCCGCGCACGCGGGTGAGGCCGTGCACCACACCCGACTTCTCGTACCGGTACACGGTGCCGAACTCGAACAGCCGCAGCGGCAGCTCCCGGTAGGACCGGCCGCGCGAGCGGTAGATCAGGTTGTGCATCGGGCAGTTCATGGCTTTGAGGTAGTAGTCCTCGTCGTCGAACTTGACCGGCGGGAACATGGTGTCCGCGTAGTACGGCAGGTGGCCCGAGGTGTGGAACAGCTCGCCCTTGCTGATGTGCGGGGTGTTCACGAACTCGTAGCCGGCCTCCTCGTGGCGGCGGCGCGAGTAGGTCTCCAGCTCCCGGCGGATGATGCCGCCCTTGGGGTGGAACACCGGCAGGCCCGAGCCGATCTCCTCCGGGAAGGAGAACAGGTCCAGCTCGGCGCCGAGGCGGCGGTGGTCGCGGCGCTCGGCTTCGGCGATCCGCTCCAGGTAGGCGTCCTGCGCTTCGCCCGACTCCCACGCCGTGCCGTAGATCCGCTGCAGCTGCGGGTTCTTCTCGCTGCCGCGCCAGTACGCGGCGGCCACCCGGGTCAGCTTGAACGCGGGGATGAACTTGGTGGTGGGCACGTGCGGGCCGCGGCAGAGGTCGCTCCACACGCGCTCCTTGGTGCGCGGGTCGAGGTTGTCGTAGATGGTCAGCTCGCCGCCACCGACCTCCATCACCTCGCTGGTGTCCACTTCGGACTTGAAGTCGACCAGCTCCAGCTTGAACGGCTCGTCGGCCAGTTCCTTCTTCGCCTCGTCGACCGAGTCGAAGACCCGGCGCGAGAACTGCTGGGCGCCCTTGACGATCTGCTTCATCCGCTTCTCGAGCGCCTGCAGGTCTTCCGGCGTGAACGGCTTGTCGACCGCGAAGTCGTAGTAGAAGCCGTCCCGCACCGGCGGCCCGATTCCGAGCTTCGCGTCCGGGAACTCCTGCTGCACGGCCTGGGCGAGCACGTGCGCGGCCGAGTGGCGGATCACGCTGCGGCCGTCTTCGGTGCCGGCCGCGACCGCCTCAACCTGAGCCTCGGCGTCCGGGATCCAGGCGAGGTCGCGCAGCTTGCCCTCGGCGTCGCGGACCACCACGACGGTGTCCGGTCCCTTGGTCGGCAGGCCCGCTTCGCGGACCGCGGCTCCCGCCGTAGTGCCCGCCGGTACCACCACGCGCGGGGCGGGTGCTGAGGCGGCTGACGGCGGATGCGACACGATCGTGCTCCTTCTCGGGCGGTGGCTTTTCCAGCGTGACGAGGATGACTTTCGTCGATGCTAGCCGTCGGCCTCGGGCGGCTTGACAGGCGTCGGCGCAAAACGCGGCGGAGGCCGCCTCGCCGGTGCGAGGCGGCCTCCGCGGGCCGATCAGTGGTTCAGAGGGTCTCGACGACCTGCTCGAACTCGAGCCGCGGCAGGCGGTCGAACCACGGGTTCTCGCCGGGCTTGCCGACGTTCACCACGACCAGCGAGCGCCAGTTGTTCTCGCCGAAGAACTCCCGGTCGACCCCGGCGGCGTCGAACCCGGTCATCGGGCCGGCGGCCAGGCCCGCGGCGCGGACGCCGATGATGAAGTAACCGACCTGCAGCAGCGAGTTCAGCTTCGAGAACTCCACCCGGCCGGACTCCTCGGCGAAGATGTCCTTCGCACCGGGGTTGTGCGGGAACACCTGCGGGATGTTCTCGTGGAAGTCGACGTCGGCGGCCAGGATCACGGTCAGCGGGGCGGACTCGGTCTTGGCGCGGTTGCCCTCGGCCAGGTGCGGCACCAGGCGGCGGCGCGCCTCGTCGGTGCGGAGCACCAGCGCGCGCAGCGGCTGGGTGTTCATCGAGGTCGGGGCCCACTTGACCAGGTCGTAGATCGCGCGGACCTGCTCGTCGGTCACCGGCTCATCGCTGAAGCTGTTGGCTGTGCGGGCTTCACGGAACAGGAGATCCTGGATCTCGGCGGGCACCTGCAGCTCGTCCGCGGATTCGGCGAATGTGGTCATCGGTCTGTGGTTCCTTCCGTGCTGGTCACCTTCCCCTCGTCCAACCTGGTTGAGCGTTTTACTATTTCCGGCGATGATCGTGTTCTGGACCACAGCTGCGCCGGCGCACGAAAAAGCGGCCGCCGGCCCGGAGGTCGGCGGCCGCGCGGAGGCCTCGCGGCACAGCTCAGTAGGCGCCCTGGCCGGCGACGACGGCACGGAAGGTCTTCCAGAGGATCAGCAGGTCGAGCGCCAGTGACCAGTCCTCCACGTAGCGCAGGTCGAGCCGGATGCTCTCGGCCCAGGTGAGGTCGCTGCGGCCGGAGACCTGCCACAGCCCGGTCAGCCCCGGCTTCACGAGCAGGCGGCGGCGCGCGTCCGGTGCGTACTTCTTCGTCTCCTCCGGCAGCGGCGGCCGGGGCCCGACGAGCGACATGCGCCCGCCCAGCACGTTGAACAGCTGCGGCAGCTCGTCCAGCGAGTACCGGCGGAGCAGTCCGCCGACCCGGGTCACGCGGGGGTCGCGCTTCAGCTTGAACAGCGGGCCGGCACCGTCGTTGCCCGGCTCCAGCTGCTGCCGGATCCGGTCGGCGTCCGGGACCATGGTGCGGAACTTCAGCATGGTGAAGCTCTCGCCGTCCTTGCCGATGCGGCGCTGCTTGTACACGACCGGCCCGCGGTCGCCCAGCTTGACGGCCAGCGCGATCGCCAGCAGCAGCGGTGAGAACAGCGTCAGCAGGAAGGCCGCGCCGCAGCGGTCGACGACCTCTTTCACGAAGCGGTGGCCGCCGGTGAACATCGGCGCGGTGACCCGCAGCAGCGGCATGCCGAGCACCCCGGTCACGTTCAGCCGCGGCCCGGCCACCTCCATCAGCACCGGCGCCACGACCATCTCCGCCGACGTGCCCTCCAGGTCCCAGGCCAGGCGCTGCAGCCGCTGCGGCGTCCAGTACTGGTCGCCGGTGATGGCGACGACGCGGTAGCCGCCGCGGCGCACGTGACGGGAAAGCTCTTCGAGCCGCCCGACCACCGGGACGCCGTCGACCTCCCCGCTGTCGCAGTCCTCGCCGGTGCCGGTGAACGTGCAGACCGCTTCGACCCGCCAGCCGACGTGCGCCTCGGACTTCGTGCGCGCGATCAGGTCGGCCACCGTCGCCGGGCTGCCCGCCGCCATCACCGGCAGCAGGCAGAGCCCGCGCCTACGCCGGCGGTGCAGCACCTGGCGCAGCAGATACCGTTGGGGGAAGGCGAAAAGCGCGATCACCGGCACGACGATGAACACCCACGGCTGCACGTCGAGCGCCCCGAAGAGCAGCCCGCCGAGCGCCACCAGGACCGCAGCGGTGATGAGGCCCCGCCCGAGCGTCCGGTACTCCTCGGGTCCTTCGCCCAGCACGCGCTGGCTCCAGGCGCGGCTGACCGGCAGCGAGCAGAGCACCGCGAGAGCCGTGCCGAACGCGTGCATGTCCTGGGGCGCCACGCGGCCGATGACAAACGCGCTCACGCCGATCACCACGAACGCGGCGAGCACGTCGCTGGCGATCACCCAGGTCCGGTACCGCTTCTCCCAGGCTGCCGGATGTGTCTTCGAGGTGGCCCGCTCCACGGATTCCGCGGCGGGCGCGGGCGATGGCCCCGGGATCGCCCGGAGGTCGATGTGCGGCGGTGGTTCACTGACCGTGGACGATGGCCGCACCGACTCTTCCATCAGACCTCCCGGAGCAAGGGTTCGAGGGCTACCGGCGACACGCTGAGTTAAGACGAATGATCACCGAAAGTGATCGTTAGCCCTACCCGATTCAGCTACCGCAGGAGTGATACACGCCAAGGTATCGGCCACTCTCTGGGCATCGTTACAAGGATTTCCAGCCACAACCTCGAGGTCTTCCCCGCGAATGAATGCCATGTTGATAACAGGATGATGACGATGCGTAATAAAGCGTATCCCACTCACAACTACGGAATGTAGTCAAAATTCCACGGCCGTGTGGCCTCCGAGCGGCCGCCACCCGAACGGCCGAACCGGGCCGCAGGTTCCACAGTGGACACCCGGCGAAATATCGGTCCACTGTGGACTTGACACCCTCCGGGGCCGGGTGCGCCGAGCCGGCCGCCGGCTGGGTGACATTCACCGTGGGCGTGTCACGACTGCGGGTTTTCGTCAAACCTGGCGACCGCCGTCGCTCCCCCGCCCGCGGCCGCTTCCGTGCCGCCGTCCGGCTCCGGTGGGCACGGAAGAAACACTCCGGTTACCACTTCCGTCACCTCTCGCCCGCGATCCGTACGGCCGATCGGGTGGCCTACGCCTCGCCATGATCGAAAAAGTGGCCAGGATCACACCCGACGTGACCGCTGGGCCCGGGGGGCCACAAAAACGGCGCCCGTCGCGACGGAAGCGTCGAGCTTCCGCGGGCCTCCGAGGACCTACCTTGCCGTCCGGGCCGCAGACTCTTGTTACCGGCCCGTAGCCCCGCCCCGGGGAAGCTCGGCGATCGGGTCTACGGCCCGACCTGGGGAGATCACCGGATTGGCCCAGCCGGACCCGGAAAACACTTGAGGCCCCGGACTTGGTGGTCCGGGGCCTCAAGTGGCCGTGGGCGATACTGGGATCGAACCAGTGACCTCTTCGGTGTGAACGAAGCGCTCTCCCCCTGAGCTAATCGCCCTTGCGGTGTTGAGAAGAACTCTACAACACGACTTTCGGGGGCCTGCAAACGGGTGGTTCACCGCGACCACACTCCGTCTACCAGCGAATACGGAACGAACAACTCCGAGCTAGCCAGGGCCATGCCACCACGGGGGCGCGCGCGGCCCCGTTCGACATCCGTGCGACGGTGCTATCGCGCGGCGGCTGAACCGCGCAGTATGTACGGGTGGCCGCCCAGTGGGCGCGCGCGTAGGACTGCGCGGCGCGGGCGACGACGGACAAGTGGGGCGGCCTGCCCCCGGACGGGTGATCTCCGGAGATCCCGCGACCGGATCGGTGGCCTCGTGCGTCTCATCGTCGTCCTCGGTCGTCCGGGCCGGGAAGGGAGACGAAGGGTAGGACGATGCGCAACGATCACGTGACGCTCCGCTCGACGGCGGTCTTCGACCTGCTGGCGCCGCGAACCCCGGCGGTTCCGGTGAAGGTCGAGCTGCGCTACGACACTCGCGACCCGTACGCGGTCGTCGCCGCCTTCCGCACCGGCCGCGCCGGCTGGGTCGAATGGGTCTACGCCCGCGACCTCCTCGCCGACGGCCTCCTGGCCGACGCCGGCGACGGAGACGTGCGCATCCGCCCCTCGGTCGAAGACCCCGAGTCCGTCCTCATCGAGCTCAACTCCCCCTCCGGGCACGCCATGTTCGAAGCGTCGGCCCAGGAACTGGCCGACTTCCTCGACCGGACCTACGACGTCGTCCTCCCGGGCAACGAGCACCTGTGGGTCGACGTCGACGACGCCCTGACGCACCTCATCCCGAACGATCTCGCCTGATCACAGCCTTGCGACGGGAAGGTGACCCCCCGGTGACGGGACGGGTTTCGGGGTCCGATATGGTTCTCTCACACCACGGCGACGGGGTCAGGAGCAGAGCCGGAAGGCCCTGAACCGGACAATCGGAACCGCGGAGAGTGCGGACGTAGCGCAGCTGGTAGCGCATCACCTTGCCAAGGTGAGGGTCGCGGGTTCGAATCCCGTCGTCCGCTCGGAGGGCTCTCGAGCCTTACACGGTGGAGTGGCCGAGAGGCGAGGCAACGGCCTGCAAAGCCGTGTACACGGGTTCGAATCCCGTCTCCACCTCGCGCGATTAGCTCAGCGGGAGAGCGCTTCCCTGACACGGAAGAGGTCACTGGTTCAATCCCAGTATCGCGCAC
>DASXYS010000057.1:0-7225 GCA_036502365.1 Amycolatopsis sp. | reverse complement strand
CGCAGGGCGCCGGCGAAGTAGCGGAAGTGGTCGATGGCGAGCGGGATGTCGGCGGCGAGCGTCTCGCGCACCGGCTTGCCGTTCTCCCACGCCTCGGCGACCGCGATCTTCTCGAGGTTCTGCTCCATCCGGTCCGCGATCTTGAGCAGGATGCCCGAGCGCGCTTCCACGGAGGTGCGGCCCCACGCCGGCGCGGCGCCCTCCGCCGCGTCGAGGGCCCGGTCGATGTCGGCCGCGGTCCCGCGCGCGATCTCGGTGAACGTCTTGCCGGTGATCGGGGTGGGGTTTTCGAAGTACTGGCCACTGGCCGGGGCGACGTACTCGCCGCCGATGTAGTGGTCGTAACGGGTTTCGTAGTCGACGACACTGCCGTCGGTGTTCGGTGCGGCGTAAACGGCCATCTTTCCTGCCTCGTTGCCGGGAGTGACGGACAGCCGCGAACGCTAGGCCGGGCTACGTTGCACCGACGTTGCGTGCCTGTGAGCTGGGTCTCTACCCTGGGAGACGTGGCGGAGCTGCCCGAGCCGGAACTGCTGCGCGATCCGGAGTCGTACGCGCGGCTGCTGAAACACGTCCGCGAGGCCGTGCTGTCCGGCGTCCCGGCCCCGCGCTCGCCGCGCTCGGTGGTTTCCGATTCCTGGCAGCGTTCGCTGGCCGCGCACGTCGACCCGGATTCGGGTGAGGCCCCGCTGGTGTACGAGCCGGCCGAAATGACCGATCTGCGCGAGGAACACCCACTCGCGCCGGTGCTGCCGCTGCTCCGCCAGACGTTGGTGAGCATCGCCGACGACGCCGAGCACATGATGATCGTGACCGACGCCGAGGGCCTGATCCTCTGGCGCGAAGGCGCGTCCGGTGTCCTGCTGCGCGCGGACCGCGTCGCGCTCACGGAGGGCACGCGCTGGAGCGAGGAGGCCATCGGCACCAACGCCATGGGCACCACGCTGGCGACCGGCGAGCCGGTGCAGATCTACTCGGCCGAGCACCTGGTCCGCCGCTATCACGCGTGGACCTGCGCGGCGGCGCCGGTGCGGGACCCGGAAACCGGGATGCTGCTGGGGTCGATCGACGTCAGCGGGCCGCTGCGCACCGTGCACCCGGCGATGCTCGCGCTGGTCACCGCCACGGCCCAGCTCGCGGAGGGCCAGCTGCGCGCCCACCTGGCGGTGCGCGACGAGAAGGTGCGGCGCACGAACATGCGTCATCTCGACGCGTTGCGCGGCCGTCCCGGCGCCCTGCTTTCGGCGGGTGGACGGGTGCTGGCCGCGGAATCCTGCACCCTTCCGTCCACTGTGGAGGTACGCCGCGGCGGCGGCACGGTGACGTTGCCGGACGGCCGGATCGCCGTCGTCGACCCGCTGGACGACGGTTTCCTGCTGCGCCTGGCCACCTCCGGCCCGGCGCACCGCCGCCGGCTGCGGCTGGAATTCCTCACCGACGGCGCCGGATCGGCCACTGTGGACGGTCGCGAGGTCCCGTTCACGCTGCGGCACGCGGAGATCCTCACCCTGCTCGCGCTGCACCCACGCGGGCTGTCCGCGGAGCGCCTGGCCTTGCAGCTCTACGGCGAGAACGGCAACCCGGTCACCGTCCGCGCGGAGATCCACCGCCTGCGCACCCAACTCGGCACGGGCGTGGTGCAGACCCGCCCGTACCGGCTGGCCGCCGACGTCGACGCGGACTTCCTGCGCATCCGCACCGCACTGCGCCGCGGCGCAGCGGCCGACGCCGTCGAGGCCTTCCACGGCCCGCTGCTTTCGGAATCGGAGGCCCCGGCGATCCTGGAGGAACGCGAGGCCCTGACCGCCCAGGTCCGCCAGCTGGCCCTGAACAGCCCGGACCCGGCGGTGCTGTGGTCGTTCTGGGAGACCTCCTGCGGCGCGGACGACCGCGAGATCCTGGAGGCCCTCTGCACGCGCCTGCCCGCCGACGACCCGCGCCTGGCCGCGGCGAGGACGCACCGGACCCGGCTGCGTTGAACCTCAGGCCTTCGCGGTCTCGCGGATGGCCTCGTCGACGGAGCGGGGCACCGGCGGCTCCACGAACAGCTCACGCAGGAACAGGCCGTCCAGATGCTCGATGGCGAGCCCGGGATGCTTGCCGGTCACCCGGTTGACGAGACCACCGAGGCGGAACATGGCCGTGACGACGGAGGCGGGGATCGTGCGCACCGGCCGGGGACGGCCCGCCGCGCCTGCCATCCGCGTGATCATGTCCTTCCAGTGCAGGTTCTCCTCCGCCACCGGGATGTCCGCGCCCGACGCGTCTTCCAGCGCCTCGACGGTCACGATGCCGACGCCGCGCGCGCTCGTCGCCGCGCTGCCGCCCGCGGGCGCGAACAGCGGTGAAGACGACCGGATCCACTTCACCAGCGGCACCGACCACTCCGGCACCCGCCCGGGCGCGACCCCGAACACAAACGGCACTTCGATGATCGCCACCGGCAAGTCCGGGCCCGCCGTCTCGCGCCCGATCCGCGCCTGCTCGTTGCGGCTGCGCACGTACGGGTGCTTCGCGGCCAGCCCCCACTCGGGGTGCGCGCGGTCGAAGTACGTGTAATACGACGCCAGCACCGCGGCCCGCGTACAGCCCGCCGCACGGGCCGCGCGCAGCAGCGCCACCACCGGCGCGACATTGCCCTCGTACAGCCTCGGCGCGACCGGCCCCTTGCCGACCGCACGATCGTCCATGCCGCCCGCGAACACCACGCCGTCGTGACCCGCGAGCAGCTCGCGCAGCTCTTCTTCGGAAGCTGCCGTGACATCGAGAACACGGTCGACGCCTTCTCGCGGCGTACGCGCCACCGTGGTCGCCTCGTGCCCGCGCAGCCGCAGCTGCTCCAGCACGTGGTGCCCCAGCAACCCGCTTCCGCCTACCACCAGGATCCTCATGCCGAAGATCCTTCCGGACCCCAGGTCGGTTCGGCAGCCGGGACCAGTCCCGCAACCCGGTGTCCACCATTACCACCCACCCGCCGTGGACCCGTTGCTGGGCTTGCTCGACGATCCCGCGGCCACCGAGGACTCCGTCCGGGCGCTGGGCTGAATCGGCGACGCCCGGGCGGTGGCGCCGATGCGCGGGGCCCTGGCCAGCCGTCGGTCCGCACCGGCCGAGTCCGACGTCAGGAAACGTTTGCGCGACCTGGATTGCCGGCGCATCAAGGAAGCGATCGACACCCTCACCGCACGCGGGACGGCTGACCCCGGGCCCACCCTGCCGCCCGAGCGCTTCCACGTCGTCCCAGGTCACGAAGCGATCGCGAGGCCAACCTCGTCGCGGCGCCGGCGTCTTCTTCAGCAAAGGGGTCACCACAGCAACTTTGGGGGAAATCATGAAGACCCGGTCGCTTCGCACCAGACGCACCCTGACCTTCGCCGCCACCGCCGCGGTGATCGGGCTCGCGTCCGCGGCCTGCCAAGCAGGGGCTCAGCCCGCGGCATCCGCGCCGGCTGACCCGAGCCAGACCGTGCCGACCATCCCGGCGCCCACCGCGAACAGCGTCGCCCCGGTGGTCTCGAGCGGGTCCTCGCCGGCCACCGCGTCCAAACCGACCGCGCCGGGCCCGCGGGCGAAGGCCACCCCCACGGAGCTGAAGTTCCCGAACACCACCGTCGATGTGGTGTTCACCGGGTATGACACGAAGAACAAGCTCGTCGAGTTCCAGAAGGTGGTGCAAGATCCCGCGTCACCCGCCGCGCACCTGGTGCCCGACCCGAGTGACCCGGCCGTCCACGAGCTGCCGATGGCATCCGAGGCGACGGTGAAGTCCATCGACCCCAACGGGTTTCCGTTCGAGACCTGCCCGCCGGTCTCCTGCACCGCCGACAACATCATGGAAAGCGTGATCGGGCACTACAACGGCGCCTTCTACGCCCACATACACGTCAACGCCGCGGACCGGATCGACTCCGTGGCCCAGTCGGCCTACTGAACCGGCCCGGCATCTTCACACCCCTGAGCGACCCACCCCACGTAGACAGCGTCTACACAAGTTTGATAGACAGTGTCTACAAGGTGAACCAGGGGTTACGGAGAATCGACATGGGCTTCCAGAGATTCGTCGCCGTCGGCGACAGCTGCGCCGAGGGGCTCGACGACCCGTACCCCGACCACAGCCAGTACCGCGGCTGGGCCGACTTCGTCGCCGGACGGCTGGCCCGCCACGAGCCCGGTTTCCGCTACGCCAACCTCGCCGTGCGCGGACGGCGCCTCGACCAGATCACCACCGAGCAGCTGCCCACCGCCGAACGGCTGGAGCCCGACCTGATCGCACTGTTCGGCGGCGGCAACGACGTGATGACCCGCGGCTGGGACGCGCGCACCGTCGCCCGCCGCGTCGACGCCGCCATCCGCCGCTGCACCCGGATCGCCCCCACCGTCATCACGTTCACCCTCAGCGACATCTCGCACCGCATGCCGCTCGGCACCCGCATGCGCCCCCGGGTCACCGCGCTGAACGACGCCATCCGCGAGGCCTCGGTCAGCTACGGCGCCAAGCTCGTGGACCTCTGGCCCGACCAGGCCGCGCACGATGCCCGTTACTTCGGCCCGGACCGCCTGCACCTGTCCGAGACCGGCCACCTCCGCGTCGCCGGCCACGTGCTCAACCGTCTCGGCGTCGGCCACGACGGCGACTGGCTCCGCCCGCTGCCCGGCGTGCCGGCGCGCTCCAGCGTCCGCGAAGACCTGCTCTGGCTGTGCAAGGAGGTGCTGCCGGTCGGCGTCACCCGGCTGCGAAACCGCCTCATCGGGCGCTCGCCCGGCGACGGCTTCCTGCCCAAGCGCCCCGACCTGCTGCCCGTGGCCTTCAGCGAGGCACCGCTGTGAGACAACGGCTGATCAGCACCGCCACCGCCCTGCTCACTGACGCCGGCGTGGAAGCGGTGACATTGCGCGGCATCGCGAAAGCGGCAGGCGTCTCCCACGGTGCACCGCTGCGTCATTTCACCGGACGCGCCGAGCTGTTGTCCGTCGTCGCGACGCGAGGGTTCACACAGCTGCTCGAACGCGGCTCCCAGCTCCCCGACGGCACACCGCGAGAGCGCCTCACAGCCGCCTGTCACGCGTACGTCGACTTCGCACTGAGCAACCCGGCGATGTTCGAGCTGATGTTCCGCCGCGACCTGACCGATCCGGACGAGCCCGGCCTGGCCAGCGCGAGCAGCATCGTCTTCGACTTCTTCGCCACGCTGGTCCACGAAGACCGTGAAGTAGCGAAGGACGAGCGCCTCCGCGAAGGAACCGACTCGCGACTCGTCGCGGCTTCGCTCTGGGCGGCGTTGCACGGGCTGGCGCAGCTGTGGCTGTGGGGCGGGCTGGCCGGGGCGAGCTTCGCGCCTTCGCCGGAATCGGCTCTCGCGGTGACGCTCGACGCGTACTTGGGCTGACGCTCAGCGAAGAGCGGCCGGGGTTCCTCCCCAGGTCCTGGACGCGCTCTCCGCCAAGCAACGGGAATGGCTGACCATTCGGGGGAAAACGTTATCCGGGCGCGGCGGCCGCCGAATCCCACCTGAGCCGGAGCCGGGGGTAAACCTTGGCGGTATCCGGCACGGATGCCTCGTACCACGGCGGTAGCCGAGTGGTTTTTCCCGGCTCTGGCCGGGTAGCTTCGCGGGCGTGCTGGGGTTCGGGGAACGAGTTGTGCGTGGCGTGCGAGCACGGCCGGTGCTCCTGGACAGCACGCTCGCGGTCGCGGTCGGGGTTCTGCTGGTCGCGGGTGCGGCCGTCCGTGGCGGCGAGCTGGGCGACCGGCCGGGCGCGTTCGGCCTCACGCTGGCCGCCGCCGGCGCTGTCCCGCTCCTGGTCCGCCGCCGCTACCCGATCGGCTCGCTGCTGACCGTCATCGTCCTGGTGGGCGTCTTCTACCTGTGCGGCTTCCGCTCCACGCTCGGCGAGCCGGGCATCCTCATCGCCGCGTACACCGTGTGGGCGCGCTACCCGATCCGTCAGGCCTGGCCGCCGACCGTGCTCGCGCTGCTCGGCTACGAGACCACGATGATCGCCGGCGGCGCGTCCCACCCGCTGCCCGACACGGTGCTCGCACTGCTGCAGGCGTCCGCGACTGTCCTCATCGGACACTCCGTGTACATCCGCGCGAACCGCTTGCGCGCCACGGCGGAGCGCGCCGACCGGGCCGAGCGCGAGATCGAGCTGGAAGCCCGGCAGGCCGTGGTCGAGGAGCGCATCCGGATCGCGCGAGAGCTGCACGACGTGGTGTCGCACCACCTCTCGGTGATCTCCGTGCAGGCGAACCTCGCGCGGTACGTCTTCGAGTCGGCGCCGGACACCGCGCGCGGCGCGCTCGACACCATCACCGGCACCACCACCGAAGCCCTCGACGAGCTTCGCCGCCTGCTCAGCGTGTTGCGGCCGCCGCGGCACGAGCCCGGCGAGTACCGCCCGCAGCCCGGGCTGGCCGACCTGCCCGCGCTGGTCGGACGGCTGCGCGACGCGGGCCTCAGCGCGGACCTGTGCATCACGGGTGCACCGCGGTCGCTGCCGCCCGGCCAGCAGCTCTGCGCGTACCGGGTGGCGCAGGAAGCGCTCACGAACGTCATCAAGCACGCCGGCGATGCCTCGGCCGAGGTGACGCTGGACTACGGCGCCGACGGCCTGCGCCTGCTGGTCGTCGACTCCGGTGGCGGCACCCCTGCCCGCGCGAACCACGCCGGGCACGGGCTGGTCGGCATGCGGGAGCGCGCACGTATGTACGGTGGCGTGATCGAGATCGGCCCGCGCGAGCCCGCGGGGTTCGGGATCGAGCTGACCCTGCCGTACCCCAACCCCGGCCGGAGCGCGGGAGAGCCGTAGTGACCAGTGTGCTCGTGGTGGACGACCAGGATCTGGTCCGCGCCGGCTTCGCCGCGCTGCTGGGCGCCGTCCCGGGCATCGACGTCGTGGGCGAGGCGAAGGACGGGCTGGAGGCGGTCGAGAAGGCGCTGCAGCTCGAGCCCGACGTGATCCTCATGGACATCCGCCTGCCCGGCCTCGACGGAGTCAGTGCGACCGCGCGGATCCTCGCCGCGGCCGGCGCCGAGAAGCCGCGAGTGCTGATCCTGACCGTCTTCGACCTCGACGAGTACGTGTACACGGCGCTGCGCGCGGGCGCGTCAGGCTTCCTGCTCAAAGACAGCCCGCCGGACACGCTGATCGCGGGCATCCACGCCGTCGCGCGCGGCGACATGCTCTTCAGCCCGACCGTCACCCGCCGGCTCGTCGAGGCGTT
>DASXYS010000056.1:0-17118 GCA_036502365.1 Amycolatopsis sp. | reverse complement strand
CAGGTCCAGGGACTGATCTCGGGGCTGCGCCGGGTGCTGCGGGCCCCTTCCGGAGACCAGCCGATCGTGACCAGGGGAGTGTCGTACCTCCTTGACGCGCGGCCGGAGCAGACGGACAGCGGGCAGTTCACCGAGCTGAGCGAGGAAGGCCGAGGGCTACTGGCCGCGCATCGGTTCCCCGAGGCGGCCGAACGGTTCCGGGAGGCGCTCGCGCTGTGGCGCGGACCCGTGCTGGCGGGTGTCCCGGCGGCCCCGGAAGTCGCGGCCTACTGGGGTGATCTGCGGCTCGCGGCGGTCGAGGACCGCATCGAAGCCGACCTCGGGTGCGGCGAGCACGATCGGCTGGTGCCGGAGCTGCGCGACCTGCTCGGCGCGGCCCCGTATCGCGAACGCACCTGCGGGCAGCTGATGACAGCGCTCGCCCGGGCCGGCCGGATCGCCGAGGCACTGGACGTCTACCGAAGATGGCGCAACCGCCTGGTCGACGAGCTCGGCATCGACCCGTCGCCCGCGATCAGCGCGCTCCACGAGGAAATCCTCCGCGACGGCGCCGGGATGGCGGCCCGGAACTATGCGGTCCACCAAGAGAATCCGGTCCCGGGCCAGCTGCCGCCCGGCATCCCCGATTTCGTCGGCCGCGACGACCTGGTCGCCGAGCTGCTGGCCGAACTCGCGCCGGACCCCGCGCGGGGCGCTCCGCCCGTCCTCCTGCTGACCGGCGCCGGGGGCATCGGCAAGACCTCGCTGGCCGTCCGGCTCGCGCACCGGATCGCGGACGGCTATCCGGACGGCGCGCTCTTCGCGTTCCTCCGCGGGACCACGAGTGAACCGCGCTCGGCCGACGCCGTGCTGGGTGGTTTCCTGCGCGCGTTCGGCGTGGCGTCGGACGCGATCCCGGCCGACCTCGACGAGAGCGCGTGCCTGTTCCGCAGCCTGGTGCACGGGCGCCGGGTGCTGATCGTCCTCGACGACGCGGCCGGCGAGGCACAGCTGCGGCCGCTACTGCCCGCGGGCGCGGGGTGCGCGGTCATCGTGACGAGCCGGTTCGCCCTCACCGGTCTGGAGCAGGGCCGCTGCGTGCCGGTCGACGTGCTGTCCGACGCCGACGCCGCGGCGCTGCTCGCCCCGCACGGCGATGTCACTTCCGCGGCCGCGCAACAGGTCCTGGACCACTGCGGCGGGCTTCCGCTGGCGTTGCGGATCGTCGGCAGCCGGATCGGCGACCGGTCCGGCTGGCAGCTCGCCGACGTCGCCGCCGAGCTTTCCGTCGAACGCAAGCGGCTGGACTGGCTGCGGGCCGGGGACCTCGCGGTCCGCAGCAGCGTCGCCCTCGGCTACCGCCAGCTCGCGCCGGAGGTCCGCCGGCTGTTCCGACGGCTCGGGCTGCTGCCCGCCGCGGACTTTCCCGCCTGGGCGGCCGCGGCCGTCACCGGTGGAGAACCCGGCCGGGCCGAGGCGGCGCTGGAAGACCTGCGCGCCCGGCACATGGTCCAGCCCGCCGGGCGCGCCGGGCGGATGCCCCGTTACCGGGTGCACGACCTGCTTCGGTCGTTCGCGATCGAAGAGGTCACGGCGGAGCCGGAAAACGAACGCGCCGCCGCGACGGAAAGCGCTCTCAGCGGGTGGCTCTGGCTGGCCGAGGAAGCCGCGAACCGGATGCCCCGCAGTGTTTTGCGACCTCCGCCGGGCAACGCGAGCCGTCGAAGACCCTTCGATGAGGCGGACGCGCTGACGGCCGAGCCGATGTCGTGGTTCCACACCGAGCTTCCGGCTCTCGAAGCTGCCGTCTCACGCGCGGCGGACGCGGGGCTGGGGGAGCTGGCCTGGGAACTCGCCGTCGTCACCTCGTCTTATTTCGACCACAGCGGCCTGTATTCCGAGTGGTGGCGATGCCACCAGCGCGCCCTCGGCGCGGCCAGGACGGGCGGCTGGGAACGCGGCGAAGCGGCGCTGCTGCGCGGAATCGGCCAGATCCACCTCTACTGGGACGACTATCCCGAGGCGGCGCGGACGCTCGGGGAGTCGTACCGGATCAGCGAGCGGATCGGCGACCCCGGCGGGATGGCCCGGGCCCTGACCGGCCTCTGCGTCGTGTCCCGCTCGACCGGGCGCCCGGAGGAATCGCGGACCCTGGCTGGCCGGGCGCTCGAGATTTTCACCGGCATCGGGGACATCCTCGGCGTGGCCCACCTCCAGACTTCCCACGCCGTCGCGAGCATCCACTTGGGACGGTTCGACGAGGCGGAAATGGCGCTGGACAAGGCCTGGCGGCTGTGCGTCGAACTCGACGACCCGCACCGGATGGCCTTGGTGCTGCGCCGTCAGGGCCAGCTCCAGCTGCGGCGCCGGGATCCCGAGGGTGCGATGTCCTGCCTGCGGCGCGCGCTGGAGCTGCTGGAATCGATGTCGGACGAGCTCTGCGCCGCCCAGGTCCGCCTCGACCTCGGCCGCACCTACACAACGCTGGGCGAGCGGCAGGCCGCGGCCCGCGCCCTGATCGACGCGTCTTCGCATTTCACCAGCGCGGGGAACCGGAGCAGTGCGGCGGCGTGCGCGTTATTGCTCGACGCACTGGCCTGACCTGCGCGCTTAAGGATCCGGGCGGTCGACGCTTAGCGGCTGCCCAGCGGCACCTGCCAGATTCGCCGGGTCATTGCTTCCGTGCGAAGGGGACAAACAAATGCGCGTGAAAGAAAACCTCAAGCGGCTGGGCGTAGTCGGCGCCCTGGCCGCCGCAGCCTCCACCACCGTGCTGACCGGCTCCGCTTCGGCGGACGTATCGAAGGTCTGCAGCGGCAGCTACTTCTGCAACTGGACGACCGGCGTGACCACGTACGTCCAGTACGTGGATGCCATGAAAGGCACCCAGCTCGACGGCAAGTACGGCTACTTCCAGGTGTTCGGCCCGAACGGCTACCTGCTGACCGGCACCCGGACCACGGTGAACACCCAGCGCTTCCCGATCCGCAAGTCCTTCCCGCTCCGCGGGCTGATCTGCATCCGCTACTTCGAGGTCATCGCCGGTCAGCCCAAGGAATGGGGCACCCCGGCCTGCACCACGATCCCGATCTGATCCGGCGAGCCGAGCTGGGGCCGCCCTGCCCGGGGCGGCCCCAGTCTGCGTTCTCCCGCCGGTGGCATGAGCACGGCTCAGCGACCGGCCGTGGCCGCGACGTCCGGTGCGGTCGGATCGTGCCGGTCGTCGCTGTCCTCCGGCGCCCGGCGGAACGGTGCGGCGAGCGTGGGAAGGATGTGCCGGCGGTTGCGGATCAGCGCTGCGAGCGCGATGGCCGCGTAGATCGCGCACAGGACGTAGCGGGCGGTCTGGCCGGGCAGCGCGAACTGCGCGGCGAACAGCCCGAACAGCGTCCAGGCCGCCCAGCGCGGGAACCGCAGCGCCAGCAGGGCGGCGACGCCGAGCAGGGTCTGCGTCGCCGTCAGCAGGAACTCCTCGACCTGCCGGGCGTCCAGGTGCAGGGCGCCGCCCCCGCCGCCGAGCAGGTAGGCGATCGGGAGGCTGCCGACGAGCAGGGTCCACTGGTTGACCTTGCTGGAGATCAGGGTGCCGATCGCGGCGCCGCCCTTGCCCCGCACGGCGAACAGGATCGCGACGATGAACTCGGGTGCCTCCGACGCCAGCGGGGCGAGCCACTGCACGAGCAGGAACCGGTCGATCCCGAGCTGGGTGCCGGCGGTGATCAGATGGTGCGCGAACGGTTCGGCGCAAGCGAGGATGACCGCGGCGGCGAAGGCGAACAGGGCCACCACCAGGATCCGGCGAGGGCGCCGGGGCAGTGCGCCGATCGTCGCGGCCGGGCCGACCAGGTCCGGCTCCCCGGCTTCGGCGCGAGAGGCCTTCCACAGGTAGAAGACGAAGAACCCGAGCAGCGCGAAGCCGAGCAACAGCGAGATCTGCCCGGTGACGGGGATGACGAACGCGACGACCGACGCGACGGCGAGGAACCCCAGCTCGACCCGGTAGGGGGAGTCCAGGGTCAGTTCGCGCACGGCCTTTCCGGTGCGTTTCTTCGCGATGGCGAGGCCGATGAGCACGACCAGGGACCAGCCGAGGCCCAACAGGAGGCGGTTGGAGCCGGTCATGTTCGCCGCGGCGTACGCGACGTATTCCGGGTTCGAACCCGCGGTGTAGGCGAAGTACAGGTCGACGGCGTACTCCGGCAGCACGGCGATGACCGCGAGGATCGCGATCGCCAGCCCGCCGGAGATGTCGACCTGCGCGGCTTCGGCGGCCCAGGCCAGGACGAAGGACGCGGCGACCACGGCCGTCCCGAACAGCACCAGCCCGATCACCGGGGCCGGTCCGGCGCCGGTGAGGCGCAGGACGAGGGCCGGTACGACGAGCGCGACGCACAGCCCGATCGGGCGCAGCAACTGGGCAGCCATCATGGTTCCTTCCTGGACGCGCGCAGGCCGGGCCGCGACGTCCAGGGGCCTCGGCCAGGCAGGTCAACCGGCCGAAGGTCTCGCCCACCCGTCGAGTGCGGGTGCCGCTGCCGGAGAACGGGTTCTCAGTGTGTCGACAGTGGACTTGTGGGCTACTCCCCTTCGGAACACCCCTACCTTGACCTGCGGATCCGAGTTACCGCAACCGTTGATCAAGGTCGTTGCGACCCGAATGTCCGGATTTGGGCTGCCGACGACGATGGTTTCGGAGCGCCGAACCGGGATCGGCCGTGAGTTATCCGAGATTCACAACGTGGCGTGACGACGGCTGACCTGCCACGCGCCCCCGGCGACCGCCGTCTGGGGTGATGCCGCCTTGTCTTCACGGTGTTTCCGGTGTGACCCATCGGTCACCCCGGCTCACGCCCGACGACTTGCCAAACCCGGTTCGAGTGAATCATTATGCACTAGAGACGTCGTAGGTGCGGTGGTGAAGGAGTCGGTGTGGACTTTCGGGAGACGTCGGAGCACAGGGACCTCCGGGATACGGTGCGGGCGATCACCGCGAAGTTCGGCCCGGAGTACTACGTCCCGCGGGCCGAGGCCGGTGAGGCGACTCCCGAGCTGTGGGCGGAGCTGGGACGGAACGGGTTCCTGGGGATCAACCTGCCCGAGGAGTACGGCGGGGGCGGCGCGGGACTGGCCGAGCTGGCGATGGTGTGCGAGGAGACCGCGGCGGCGGGCTGCCCGCTGCTCCTGCTGCTGGTTTCGGCGGCGATTTCCGGCGAGATGATCTCGGATTTCGGCACTGAGGAACAGAAGCGGTACTGGCTGCCGCGGATGGCCTCGGGCGCGGCGAAGGTGGTCTTCGGCATCACCGAGCCGGACGCCGGGTCGAACACCCACCGGCTGTCCACCGTCGCCGAACGGGACGGTGGCGATTTCGTGATCAACGGGACCAAGCACTACATCTCCGGGGTCGACGAGGCCGAGGCGGTCCTGCTCGTCGCCCGTTCGGGGCGGGACGAGGCCACCGGGCGGGGCCGGCTGTCGCTGTTCCTCGTGCCCACGGACACGCCCGGCCTGGTGAAGACGCCCCTGCCGGTGTCGGTGAAGCTGCCGGAGAAGCAGTTCGTCCTGCACTTCGACGATCTGCGCGCCCCCGCCGAGTGGCTGGTGGGGGAGGAGGGCAACGGCTTCCAGCAGGTGTTCCACGGGCTGAACCCGGAGCGGATCACCGGCGCCGCCCTGTGCGTCGGGATCGCCCGGCACGTGCTGGCCAAGGCCGCGGACTACGCGTCGACTAGAACGGTCTGGGACACGCCGATCGGCGCGCACCAGGGCGTCGCGCACCCGCTCGCGAAGGCCTGGATCGAGACCGACCTGGCCGCGCTGATGACGGCGAAGGCGGCGTGGTTGCACGACAACGACCTGCCGGCCGGCGAAGCGTCCAATGTGGCCAAGTACGCGGCGGCGGAGGCGGCGGGCGCCGCGGCCGAGGCGGCCATCCAGGCCCACGGCGGCAACGGCCTCGCCACGGAGTACGGCCTGCTGCCGTACTGGGGCATCTCGCGGCTGCTCCGGATCGCCCCGGTGAGCCGGGAGATGGTGCTCAACTTCGTCGCGCAGCACAGCCTCGGGCTGCCCCGCTCCTACTGATCGCCCAGAACCCGATTGCCCAGACCCCGATTGCCCAGAACCTGATCGCACAGAACGGACCTCGCGTCATGACGACCGTCCTGCGTTCCGCGCTGAACACCGCGGACGAGACCTTCCAGGCCAACGTCCGGCACCAGGAACAGGTGCTGGCCGAGCTGGACGAGCAGATCCAGGCCGCCATCGCCGGCGGCGGGCCGCGTTATCAGCAACGGCACCGCGACCGCGGCCGGCTGCTGGTCCGGGAACGGATCGAGCTGCTGCTGGACCGCGACGCCTCGTTCCTGGAGCTGTCGTCGCTCGCGGCCTGGGGCACGCAGTTCCTCGTCGGCGCCTCGGTGGTGACCGGCATCGGGGTCGTCTCCGGGCTCGAGTGCATGTTCATCGCGCACGACCCGACCGTGCGCGGTGGCGCGATGAACCCGTACTCGCTGAAGAAGACGTTGCGGGCACTGGAGATCGCCAGGATCAACCGGCTGCCCGTGATCAACCTGGTCGAGTCCGGCGGCGCCGACCTGCCCACGCAGTCGGAGCTGTTCGTGCACGCCGGGAAGATCTTCCACGACCTGACCGAACTGTCGTCGCTGGCGATCCCGACGATCGCGCTCGTGTTCGGGAACTCGACCGCGGGCGGCGCGTACGTGCCCGGCATGTGCGACTACGCGGTCATGGTCGACCGCCAGGCGAAGGTCTTCCTCGGCGGCCCGCCGCTGGTGAAGATGGCGACCGGGGAGGACGCGGACGACGAGGAGCTCGGCGGCGCGGCCATGCACGCCAGGGTTTCCGGGCTGTGCGACTACTTCGCCACGGACGAGCGGGACTGCATCCGCATCGGGCGGCAGATCGTCTCGGAGCTCAACTGGCGCAAGCTCGGTCCCGGCCCGACGCTGCCCGCCGACGAACCGCTGTACGACCCCGCCGAGCTGCTCGGCCTCGCGCCCTCGGACATCAAGGTCCCGTTCGACCCGCGCGACGTGATCGCCAGGGTCGTCGACGGCTCCCGGTTCGGTGAGTACAAACCCTTGTGGGGCACCAGCCTGGTCACCGGCTGGGCGTCCGTGCACGGCTACCCGGTGGGGATTCTGGCCAACGCCCGCGGTGTGCTGTTCAGCGAGGAGGCCAAGAAGGCCAGCGAGTTCATCCAGCTCGCGAACCAGACCGACACCCCGCTGCTGTTCCTCCAGAACACCACGGGCTACATGGTCGGCAAGGAGTACGAGCAGGGCGGGATCATCAAGGACGGCGCCAAGATGATCAACTCGGTCGCCAACAGCAAGGTCCCGCACATCACCCTGAACCTGGCCGCTTCGTTCGGCGCGGGCAACTACGGCATGTCCGGCCGGGCCTACGACCCGCGGCTGATGTTCGCCTGGGCCGGGTCCCGGCTCGCGGTGATGGGCGCCGCGCAGCTGGCCGGGGTCATGTCGATCGTCGCGAAGCAGTCGGCGGCGTCGTCCGGCCGGGAGTTCGACGCCGCGGCCGACGAGCGCAACCGCGCGGCGATCGAGGCGCAGATCGACAAGGAATCGCATTCCTTCTTCGTCACCGCGCGGCTCTACGACGACGGCCTCATCGACCCCCGTGACACCCGCACCGTGCTCGGCATCGCGCTGTCCGCCGCGCACTCCAACACCATCGCCGGCCAGCGTGGCTACGGCGTCTTCCGGATGTGAGGACCACCCTGATGACCAGCCGGACCACCCCGGGCCCGCGCCCGATCCGGAAGCTGCTCGTGGCCAACCGCGGCGAGATCGCGGAACGGGTCATCCGCTCCGCGCGCGCTCTGGACATCGCCACGGTCGCCGTGCACTCCGACCCCGACGCCGACGCGCTGTTCGTCGAGGCCGCGGACGAAGCGGTGCTGCTGCCCGGCGCGGCGGCCGCCGACACCTACTTGCGCGCCGACCGCATCGTCGACGCGGCACTGGCCACGGGCGCGGACGCGATCCACCCGGGATACGGGTTCCTGTCCGAGAACGCCGAGTTCGCGCGTCGGTGCGCGCAGGCCGGGCTGATCTTCGTCGGGCCGCCGGTCGAGGCGATCGAAGCCATGGGCTCGAAGATCGCCGCGAAGGAGCTGATGGCGAAGGCCGGCGTCCCGGTGCTGCCGGGCGCCACGATCGACGACGCCGAAGAGGTCGACGCCGCGGCCGTCACCGCGATGGCGGACGACATCGGTTATCCCTTGCTGGTCAAGGCCGCTTTCGGTGGCGGCGGGCGGGGAATGCGGATCGTCCGGGCGGCCGGCGAGGTCGTCGAGGCCGTGACGGGTGCGCGGCGTGAGGCGGCGTCGGCGTTCGGCAACGGGACCGTGTTCCTCGAGCGGTACGTGGAAAACCCGCGGCACGTCGAGGTGCAGATCTTCGGCGACACCCAGGGCACCGTGGTGCACCTGTTCGAGCGCGAGTGCTCCATCCAGCGCCGGTACCAGAAGATCATCGAGGAGGCGCCGTCGCCGGCGGTGAACGAGGCGCTGCGCGCGCAGCTCGGTGAAGCGGCCGTCGCCGCGGGCGCGGCGATCGGCTACACCGGCGCGGGCACCGTCGAATTCGTCATGGCGCCCAGCGGCGAATTCTTCTTCCTCGAGGTCAACACCCGCCTGCAGGTCGAGCACCCGGTCACCGAGGAGATCACCGGCCTCGACCTGGTCGCCCTGCAGCTGCGGGTCGCCGAAGGCGAACCGTTGCCGATCGAGGCGCGCGAGCCGGCGATCACCGGGCACGCCGTGGAAGCCCGGCTCTACGCCGAGGATCCCGCCGCCGACTACCGGCCGGGCAGTGGGACTCTGCACCGCTTCCGCGTCCCGCGGCTGCCCGGGGTGCGCGTCGACACCGGGGTCCGGGACGGTTCGGTGATCGGGACGAACTACGACCCGATGCTCGCCAAGGTCATCGCGCACGGCCGGACCCGCGCCGAAGCCGTGCGCAAGCTGGCCAGAGCCCTTTCGGAAGCCCGCATCCACGGTCCGGTGACCAATCGCGACCTGCTGGTCGCGATCCTGCGTGAGCCCGAGTTCGCCGCCGGCACGATCGATACCGGCTATCTCACGCGCCACGATCCCGCCGCGCTGGTCGGCGTGCCCGGCAAGGACGCGGTGGCCGTGCACGCACTGGCCGCCGCGGTGGCGGGCCAGGCGGACCGCCGGGCGCGGGCGCGGGTGCAGCGCCCGGTGCCCACCGGGTGGCGCAATGTCGCGAGTGCTCCGCAGCACGCCGAGTACCGCCTCGGCGACACCGACGTCGACCTCACCTACCGCTTCACCCGGCACGGTCTGGAAGCACAGGTCGACGGCGTGCCGCTGGACGGCCTGGCGGTGCTCGACGCGCGGCCGGACCGGGTCGACCTCCGGGTGGGCGGAATCCGGCGCACGGTGGACGTCCACTCGGTCGGCGACACCGTCTACTGCGACAGCGTGCTCGCCGCCACCACGCTCGTCGAACGTCCCCGGCTGCCCGAGCCCGGTACGGACGCCGCCCCCGGATCGTTGCTGGCGCCCATGCCCGGCACCGTGATCCGGGTGGCGGCCGAGGAGGGGCAGCTGGTCGAGGCCGGCGCGGTGATCGCGGTGTTCGAGGCCATGAAGATGGAGCACGCCGTCCGCGCCCCGGTGGCGGGCCTGGTCTCCGAGCTGTCGGTCCGGGTCGGGCAGAACGTCGAAGCAGGCGAGATCGTCGCCGTCATCACCGAGGAGGAGGCCTGATGGCCCCGGTCCGCTACGAGGTGACCAACGGCGTCGCCTGGCTCACCATCAACCGCCCCGAGGCGCGCAACGCGCTGAGCGAAGCCGTCCGAAAAGGACTGTTCGAAAGGGTGCGCCGGTTCAACGCCGACGACACGGCGAAGGTGCTCGTGCTGACCGGCGCGGGGGAGAAGGCGTTCTGCGCGGGCGGTGACCTCAAGGAGATGAACGAGACCGCGCTGACCGTGCCGCCCCCGGACTTCCTGCCGCAGCTGGGCAGAAACATCGACGTGCCGAAGCCGACGATCGCCGCGGTCAACGGGATCGCTTACGGGGGCGGGTTCCTGCTCGCCCAGCAGTGTGACCTGGTCGTCGCCGCCGAGCACGCCCGGTTCGCGGTCTCGGAGGTGAAGGTCGGCCGTGGTTCGCCGTGGGCCGCCCCGCTTTCGTGGCTCGTCCCGCCGCGCGTCGCGCTGGAAATCCTGTTGACCGGTGACCCGATCAGCGCCGCGCGGGCGCAGCAGTACGGCCTGGTCAACGACGTCGTCCCGGCGGCCGCGCTGCACGACCGCGCGCAGCAGCTCGCCGAACGGATCGCCGCCAACGCCCCGCTTTCGGTGCTCGCCGCCAAACGCACCGCCTACCTATCCGCCGGGCACCACCGGGCGGAGGCCTACGACCGGGCCGAGGAGATCTGGGCGCCGGTCTACCGGTCACAGGACGCGCAGGAGGGGCCGCTGGCCTTCCGGGAAAAGCGCGCGCCGGTCTGGCTGGGCCGCTGACATGGGCGTCACGATGGACCAGGTGCTCGACGACCTCGGCGCCGAAACCCAGGTGCTGTACGAGCTGGTGGCCGACCTCGGCGACACGGCGATCGCCGCCGCCACCCCGGCGGCGGGCTGGAGCATCCGCGACCAGCTGACCCACCTCGCGTACTTCGACGAGACCGCCACGCTGGCCGCGGTCAACCCCGAAGCGTTCCGGCGCGCCGCCGAGGCCCTGATGGCCGGCGGTGAGGACTTCCCCGACCGGATCGCCGCCGAGCACGCCGAGCTGCCCGCGGCCGACGTCCGGGATTGGCTCGTCCGCGCGCGGCGGGAGTTCGTCGCCGTCTTCCGCGGGCTTGATCCGAAGGCGCGGCTTCCTTGGTACGGGCCGGAGATGAGCGCGCTGTCCTCGGCCACCGCCCGCCTGATGGAGACCTGGGCCCACGGGCAGGACGTCGCCGATGCCCTCGGCCGGTACCGCGAGCCGACCGACCGGCTGCGCCACATCGCCCACCTCGGCGTGCAGACCACCGCGTTTTCCTTTTCCCTGAACGGAAAACCGGTGCCGGACGGGCCAATCCAGGTCGAGCTCGCGGCGCCGTCCGGTGCCCGCTGGACGTGGGGCCCGGCCGGCGCGCCGGACCGGGTGAGCGGGACCGCGCTCGACTTCTGCCTGGTGGTGACCCAGCGCCGTCACCTCGACGACACCGCGCTCCGGGCCGATGGGCCGGTGGCCCGTGAGTGGTTGTCGATCGCCCAGACCTTCGCCGGTACCCCCGGGACCGGCCGCGCGCCACGGTCCGTGCCAAGCCATCGAGGAGGACGATCGTGACCACCACCATCGGCGGCCGGGCCGTGCGGATCGGCAACTGCTCGGGCTTCTACGGCGACCGGCTCGAGGCCGCCCGGGAGATGGTCGAGGGCGGTCCGATCGACGTGCTCACCGGCGACTACCTGGCCGAGCTGACCATGCTGATCCTGTGGAAGGCCAAGCAGAAGGACCCCGCGGCGGGCTATGCGAAGACCTTCCTCACCCAGGTCGAGCACGTGCTGGGCACCTGCCTCGACCGCGGCATCCGGATCGTCTCCAACGCCGGCGGGCTCAACCCCGCCGGGCTCGCCGCGGAACTCGGCGCACTGGCCGGGCGGCTCGGCCTGCACCCGCGCATCGCCTACGTGGACGGTGACGATCTCGTCGACCGGCTGGGACAGCTGCAGGCCGCCGGCCACGCGCTCGCCCACCTCGACACCGGCCGCAAGCTCGCCGACGCCGGTGTGCACCCGGTGTCCGCCAATGCTTATCTGGGCGCGTGGGGAATCACCGAGGCCCTGCGCGCGGACGCCGACCTCGTGGTCACCGGGCGTGTCACCGACGCCTCGGTGGTGGTGGGCCCGGCGGCGTGGTGGCACGGCTGGCGCCGGGACTCCGACGACATCCACGACAAGATCGCCGGCGCGATGGCAGCCGGCCACGTCATCGAGTGCGGCCCCCAGGCCACCGGCGGGAACTACGCGTTTTTCGAGGAGGTCACCGACCGCCGGTACCCGGGTTTCCCGATCGCCGAGGTCGATGCCGACGGATCGAGCGTGATCACCAAACACGGGAACACCGGCGGCCTGGTGTCGGCCGGCACCGTGACCGCGCAGCTGCTCTACGAGATCGGCGAGCCGGCCTACCTCGGGCCTGATGCCGTCGCCCGGTTCGACACCCTCGAGCTGGCGTCCGCCGGCGAAAACCGGGTTCGTATCAGCGGAGCCCGCGGCAGCGCGCCGACCGATCAGCTCAAGGTCGCGCTCAACTACGAGGGCGGTTACCGCAACACGATGACCCTGGTGCTCACCGGCACGCGGATCGAGGAGAAGGCGGCCTGGGCCGAACAGCAGCTGACCGAGCTGCTCGGCGGGCGGGATCGGTTCGCCGAGTTCGACGTACGGCTGCTGCGGTTCGACCACCCGGACGCGGCCACGAACGCCGAGGCGACCGCGCACCTGCGCGTCACGGTCAAGGACCCGGACCGGCGCAAGGTCGGGCGGGTTTTCTCCAACACCACCATGGAACTCGCGCTCGGCGGTTATCCCGGCTTCCACACCACGACACCGCCGTCGGCGGAAAGCGCCTACGGCGTCTACTGGCCGACGCTGGTCCCCGCCGACGAGGTCGAGCACCGCGTCACGCTGCCGGACGGCACCGTCCGGGTCATCCCGCACGATCCGGTCATCGCCGCGGTGCCGGAGTACGTGCCGCCGGCGGGACCGCCCGGGCCCGCCGGCGGGCCGACCCGCCGGCTGCCGCTCGGCACGATCGCCGGCGCGCGGTCCGGCGACAAGGGCGGCAACGCGAACATCGGGGTGTGGACCCGCACCGACGAGGAGTACGCCTGGCTGCGCGGTTACCTCACCGAAGCGCGCGTCCGGGAGCTCCTTCCGGAGACCGCCGGCCTGGAGGTCCGCCGCTACGAACTGCCGAACCTGCGCGCGGTGAACCTGGTGGTCGTGGGCATCCTGGGCGCGGGGGTCGCCTCCGCGACGCGCCCCGACCCTCAGGCCAAGGGACTGGGCGAATACCTGCGCAGCAGGCTCGCCGACATCCCGGAAAGCCTGCTGCGGAGCTGATTGCCGCCATGGAGAAGGCACGCGCGACGCGACGAGACCCCGCCCGCAAGGCGCGGATCCTCGCCGCGTCGGCGGAGCTGATCTCCCAGCACGGCTATCACGCGGTCGGCTTGGCGGAGATCGGCACCGCGGCCGGGATCGTGAGCACCGGCGTCTACCGGCACTTCGCGAGCAAGTCGGCAATCCTGGCGGCGCTCCTGCACCAGGTGATGGACCTGCTGGGCGCGGCCGCGGCCGAGATCGCGGCGACCGCGCCCGACGACCGGACCGCGGTCACCGAGCTGGTCCGCCACCACGTCCGGGTCGCGATCGAGGACCGGCGGATCCTGCAGGTCTACCACTTCGAGGCGCGGTGCCTGCCCGCCGAGGACCAGCACCGGCTGCGCCGGGCCCAGCGCGACTACGTCGAAGAATGGGTCGCCGTGGTGACGCCGCTGCGGCCCGGCCTCACCGACGGCGAGGCCAGGGCACTGGTCCACGCCGCGATCGGCGGGGTGCAATCCGTCCTGTTCCACCATTCCGGGCTGTCCCGGGACCAGCTGACCGCGCTGCTTCGCGGTGCGGCCCACGCCTGCCTCGGGGTGGCGGCCGCCGAGCCGGGCTGCCGGCCGGGGCTCCATCCCTCGTGAGTGCATCACGGTTCACTGAGTATTGCTTGGAAAGTGGTACTAAGTAAGTAAGAATGTGAATGGCCAGTGACTTTGGTCTTGCCAGCTGGCCCGTCAAGTTGGATGCTGTCGGGCATCAGGCATACAGCAAGGAGGCTGATGTGGACCTGAACGGGAAGATCGACGTCACGACGCTGCGTGGCCGCCGCGCGGTCAACCGCTGGGAACGGACTTCCGTCGGCGACGTGTTCGAACGGCTGACGTGGAGCTACCCGGATCAGGTCGCCGTCACCGGGCGTCCGGGCGCCTACGGGGAACAGCAGTTCGCCGCGGTCACCTACCGGCAGGCCGACCGGATCGCCAACCAGCTGGCGCACGCGCTGGCCGCCCGTGGCCTCGAGCCCGGCGCCCGGGTGGTCCTGTTCTGCGAGAACTCCGTCGAGGCGTACCTGGCCAAGATCGGCATCGCGAAGGCCGGCATGGTCGCCATGCCCGTCAACCCCGCGCTGGCCACGGACGTGCTGGAGCACCTGATCGGGCAAGCGGAGCCGGGGGCGGCGATCGTCGACGCGGAGCTGTGGCCACGCGCGGAGGCGGCGTTCACCAGGACCGGACTCCCGATCGCGGCGACGATCACCGTCGGCGGCGGCCCGGTCGCCGGGAGCCCGAGCTTCGGCGAGCTGCTCGCCCCGCAGCCGGTCACCGAGCCGGACGTCGAGATCCACGGCGACGACATCTGGCAGCTGCTCTACACCTCCGGCACCACGGCGATGCCGAAGGGCGTCATGATGTCGCACACCGCCAGCCACCTGGCGGCGCTGAACTTCAGCGTCTCGCTCACCCGGGGCCTGCGGGTGGAGACCGAGCTGAAGGTGCTGACCTACCTGCCGATGATCTACCACGTCGGCGACCAGATCTTCACGCTGTCCGCCTTTCTGGCCGGGGGTTCGCTGGTCCTCGGCCGCCGCCCGGTGCCCGGCGACGTCGCCACCGCGATCGAGCAAGAACGTCCGACCGCGCTGTGGGCCGGCTCGCCGCAGTTCGTCGCGGCGATGACCGGCGAGGCGGAGAAGGACGGCCGGGACCTGTCGAGCCTGACCGTGCTCGTCTACGGCTGGGGCGCGCTCGCCCCGGCGGTTTACGAGACTCTGCAACGGAAAGCGCCGGGACTGGTGGTGCTGGGCATCTTCGGGCAGACCGAGGCGATCGCGTGCCATCGGTTCTGGCCGGCGAAGTGGCCGGAGGTCTACGAACGCACCGCGCCCGCGCTGAACTACGTCGGGGTGCCCAGTCCGCTGCTGGCTTCGGACGTGGTCGACGAAGCCGGGGAATCCCTGCTCGGCAAACCCCAGACCCCGGGGGAGGCGGTCTACCGCAGCCCGGTCGTCACGGCCGGGTACTACCTCAACGAGGAGGCGACGCGCGAGGCGTTCCGCGGCGGCTGGTTCCACTCCGGGGACAGCGCCGTGGTGGACGCCGACGGCCTGCGGGTGATGGTCGACCGCTTCAAGGACATCGTGAAGTCGGGCGGCGAGAACGTGTCCAGCCTGCGGGTGGAGGCGGTGCTGCACGGCCATCCCGCGGTCGAGAAGGCCGCCGTGATCGGCCTTCCGCACCAGCACTGGGGTGAGGCCGTGACGGCCGTGGTGGTGCTCCGGCCCGGCGCCGAGGCGGACGAAGCGTCGATCATCGCGCACTGCCGCGCGTCACTCGGCGGTTACGAGACGCCGAAGGCGGTGGTGTTCGTGGACGCCATGCCGGAGACGGTCGGCGGCAAGATCCTCAAGTACAAGCTCCGCCAGCACCACTCGGAGCTGTTCTGCGTCCAGCCCCTGATCGACCAGCACACCGAGGAGTGACTCCGACTTGCCTGGCTACGACGAGGTTTTCGCGGCGAGTGTGGCGGACCGCGAGGCGTTCTGGCTCGAGGCGGCCAAGGCCCTGGACTGGCACCGCGCCCCGGCCCGGGCGCTCGACGACACAGACCCGCCGTTCTACCGGTGGTTTCCCGACGGCGAGCTGAACGTCGCGTACAACGCGCTGGACCGGCACGTCGCCGCGGGCCGGGGCGACCAGGCGGCGTTGATCTACGACTCACCCGTGACCGGGACCCGGCGCACGTACACCTACGCGCAGCTGACCGACGAGGTCGCCCGCTTCGCCGGGGTGCTCCGCGGCCTCGGCGTGGGGGCCGGCGACCGGGTCGTGGTGTACCTGCCGATGGTCCCCGAAGCCGCGATCGCCATGCTGGCCTGCGCCCGGCTCGGCGCGGTGCACTCCGTCGTCTTCGGCGGGTTCGCCGCCCACGAGCTGGCCGTGCGCATCGACGACGCGACGCCGAAGGTCGTCGTCTCGGCCTCCTGCGGCATCGAAGGCAAACGGGTCATCGAGTACAAGCCGTTGCTCGACCGTGCGCTCGAACTCTCCGCCCACCGGCCGGACCGGTGCGTGATCCTGCAGCGGCCGCAGGCGGAAGCCATGCTGGGGCCCGGCGACGTCGACTGGGCCGAAGCCGTGTCGTCCGCGGTGCCCGCCGATCCGGTGCCGGTGAAGAGCACCGACCCGCTCTACGTGCTCTACACCTCCGGGACCACCGGCAAGCCCAAGGGCGTGGTCCGCGACTGCGGTGGGTACGCCACCGCGCTCGCGTGGTCGATGCCCCACGTCTACGACGTCGGCCCCGGGCAGACCATGTTCACCGCCTCCGACGTCGGCTGGGTGGTCGGCCACTCCTACATCGTCTACGCGCCCCTGCTGGCCGGCGCGACCACGGTCCTCTACGAGGGCAAGCCGGTCGGCACCCCGGACCCGGGGCAGTTCTGGCGGGTCTGCGCCGAGTACGGCGTGCGAGCGCTGTTCACCGCGCCCACGGCATTCCGGGCGCTGAAGAAGGAGGACCCGGACGGCGAGTACACCCGGGACCACGACCTGTCCGGGCTGCGGTACCTGTTCCTCGCCGGCGAGCGGCTCGATCCGGAGACCTACCACTGGGCGTCCGAGCTGCTCGGCATTCCGGTCGTCGACCATTGGTGGCAGACGGAGACCGGCTGGCCGATCGTGGCCAACCCCGTCGGCCTCGAACTGCTGCCGATCAAACCCGGTTCCCCGACGAAACCCTTGCCGGGCTGGGACATCCAGGTCCTGGACGCGTCGGGACGGCCGGTGCCGGCCGGGGTGGACGGCGCGATCGTGGCCAAGCTTCCGTTGCCACCAGGCGCTTTCCTTACCTTGTGGAACGACGACGAGCGCTTCGTCGAGTCCTACCTGTCGGCGTTCGACGGCTACTACCTCACCGGCGACGGGGGCCGGATCGACGAGGACGGCTACGTGTTCGTCATGGGACGCACCGACGACGTCATCAACGTCGCCGGCCACCGCCTGTCCACCGGCG
>DASXYS010000055.1:0-30564 GCA_036502365.1 Amycolatopsis sp. | reverse complement strand
CAGGATCCATCGAAAACCCTGCTCTGCCCATCGCCGCATGATCACCACATCAGCGCTGGTCATCATGTTGACAGGCCGGTCAGTGTCTGTGAGGTCCTGAGACATCAACTGTCGGCGATGTCCTGAACTACAACAGACGGTACTAACCGGCGTAGCCACTCACGAGCAGTCGTGCGTCAGTGCGTCGCGGCACCAGCCGGGACGAAGTCGCGTCCGGCCGCGTCGAGGAGCGACACCTGGGCGGCGCCGACGTCGAAGTACATGCCCGTCAGTGTCAGTTCCCCGCGGGACAGAGCCGCGGCGACCACCGGGTACCGGCGCAGATGGTCGAGCTGCTGCACGACGTTATGCAACGCCAGCTGGTCGGCTTCGGCGGGCGGACGGCGACCGCCCAGCAGCAGCGGGGCTTCGGCCGCCCGGCGGCGCAGGGACGGCTCGCCGTGGCGCAGCCAGCTGCCCAGCTGGGCCATCCCCGCGGGCGCCTGCCCGAGCAGCGCCTTCATCGCGCCGCACGAGGAATGCCCGCAGACCACGATCTCCGGCACCTTCAGCACGCCCACGGCGTACTCGATCGCCGCGCCGACGGACGAGTCCGAACCGTCCGACGCGGCGGGCACCAGGTTGCCGATGTTCCGGACCGTGAACAGGTCACCCGGCCCGGACGTGGTGATCAGGTTCGGCACGATCCGCGCGTCCCCGCAGGTGAGGAACAGCGTGTGCGGCTGCTGGCCGTGCGCCAGCCCGCTGAGGGTGTCGCGCAGCAGCGGCGCCGTGCGGCGCTGGAACTCCGACGCGCCGCGGCCCAGCGGGGAATCGGTCCGCTGCCCGGGCACGACGGTGTGCTCGGCCTGCCACTGCGACCACGGCGCGAGCCACCGCGGCACCACCCGCGCGGCGACGCTGCGCCGCACCGTCGGCTCCCCCGAGCTGCCGCGCTGGAACCACGGGTGCCCGATCTCGTCGACGGTGACCGTGCCGCCCGCCTTGGTGTGCGCCTGCCGCCAGTCGCGCAGGCAGTCGAACGCGGCGTGGTCGAGGTAGTCCACGAGCAGTTCGAGCGTGACATCGGCGCGCGCGGGCACCTCCGCGAGCACCTTGGTCAGCCGGGGCACCGAAAGGAACGTCAGCGCGCCCTCGATCACCACCCGCGCCCGGCCGTCACCGGCCTCGACATGGACGCCGGAGTAGACCATCCGCCGCAGCATGAAGACGAGCGCGAGCAGCACCCCGGCGGCCACCCCGGTCAGCAGGTTCACCGCGACGGCCCCGGCGACCGTCACCGCGAACACCGCGATGTCGCCGTGGCGCAGGACTTCCTTGACCGCCGGGACGTTCACCAGCTTCGCCCCGACGTACACGAGCAGGCCGGCCAGCGCCGCGAGCGGGATGTAGCGCAGCACGCCGGTGAGCAGGAGGCAGAACGCGAGAATCCAGCAGCAATGCAGGATCGCCGACGCGCGGGTCCGGGCGCCCGCCTCGTAATTGGTCATGCTGCGCACGATCACGCCGGTCACGGGGAGCCCGCCGAGTGCGCCCGCGGCGACGTTCGCCGCGCCCTGCCCGATCAGCTCCCGGTCGAGGTCGGTGCGCTTGCCGCCACGTAGTTTGTCCACGGACACGGCGGAAAGCAGGCTCTCCAGGCTGGCGATCAGCGCAACGGTGACCACCGCGACGCCCACGCCCGCCCAGCCGCCGTCCGGCAGCCGGGGCACCAGGCTCAGCGACGGCAGCGAACCCGGCAGGTCGATCCGCGGCAGCGTCATGCCGGTCACCACCGAAAGCCCGGTGGCGACGGTGATCGCGGCGAGCGGGCCGGGCACCTTCCGTACCGCGGCGGGCATTTTCGGCCACCCCACGAGGATCGCGACGGTGAGCACGCCGATCAGCACGGCCTGGTCGTGGTGCCCGACGATCTGGCCGGGCAGGGCGAGCAGATTCGCCACCGCGGAGCCCTGCGCGCGGCCGCCGAGCACCACGTGCAGCTGGCCGAGCACGATCGTCACGCCGATGCCCGCGAGCAGGCCGTGCACGATCGCCGGCGAGATGGCCAGCGCGGCGCGCGCCACGCGGGTGAGGCCGAAGAGGATCTGGAGCAGGCCGGCGCCGACGGTGATGGCGCAGGTGACGGCCCAGCCGTAACTGGAGATGGTGTCGGCGAGCACCACGGTCAGCGCGGCGGACGGGCCGCTTACTTGGAGTGCCGAGCCGCCGAGCAGGCTCGCGACCAGGCCGCCGACGACGGCGGAGATGAGGCCCGCGAGCAGCGGGGCACCGGCGGCGAGCGCGATGCCGAGGGAAAGTGGTACGGCCACGAGGAAAACGACCAGTGAGGCCGGCAGGTCGTGGCGCAGGAGGGTCAGGACGGGGTGGTCACGCCGGGGCGGGGGGCCGGTGTCGTGTTCTCCGCGAACGATCTCGATCATGCCGGTAGGAAAGCGGAAAACCGGCGAAAAGTCCGCTACGCGAACGGGCTTCGGGTTCGCTTGTGAATGCGGTAACTAGGACGTAAAGGATCTTCCTCGCCAACCAGTCAGAGCATGACGAAGCACAGCACACCTGATCGCGTGGAAACCTGAGACTTTCGACCACTCCACGCACTCGGGCACCCACAGATCGTGACGAACGACTCAGCTCACACTCGTTGGGATGAATTCAGGCTTTTTCGGCTGCGGCGAGCATCGCGCCGGTGATCACGGCCAGGTCGTCGTCACCCGTCACGTAGGGCGGCATCGCGTAGATCAGGTCGCGGAACGGCCGCAGCCAGGCGCCGTTCGCCGTCACCACGTCGGTCGCGACGCCCAGGTCCACCTCGTGGTCCAGCTGCAGCACGCCGATGGCGCCGAGCACCCGCACGTCTCGCACGCCCGGCAGCTCGCGCGCCGGCTCCAGGCCCCGCCGCAGGCCCGCCTCGATGCGGGCGACGTCGCCCTTCCAGGCCCCGTCGGCGAGCAGGCCCAGCGACGCGTTCGCGACGGCGGAGGCGAGCGGGTTGCCCATGAACGTCGGCCCGTGCGCGAGCACCGGCAGCTCGCCGCGGGTGATGGCCCCGGCGACCTCGGGCGTGCACAGCGCCGCGGCCATCGTGAGGTAGCCCCCGGTCAGCGCCTTGCCGAGGCACAGCACGTCGGGCGTCACCCCGGCGTGCTCCGCCGCGAACATCCGGCCCGTGCGGCCGAAACCGGTGGCGATCTCGTCGAACACCAGCAGCACGTCGTGCTTTCGCGTGAGCTCCCGCAACGCGCGCAGGTAGCCGGGGTGGTGGAAGCGCATACCGCCGGCGCCCTGCACCACGGGTTCGACAATCACCGCGGCCAGCTCGTCGGCGTGCTCCGCCAGCGCCGCGTCCAGCGTGTCCACATAGGACTGCTCCGGCGGGGCGGCGAAGCCAGCGGGCGGCTCGGGCACGAACACCTGCTCCGGCAGCACCCCACGCCACAGCGAGTGCATGCCGCCGTCCGGGTCGCACACGCTCATCGGCGTGAACGTGTCGCCGTGGTAGCCGCCGCGCCAGGTCAGCAGCCGCCGTTTCGCCGTCCGCCCGCGCGAACGCTGGTACTGCAGGCACATCTTGACCGCGACCTCGATCGAGACCGAGCCGGAGTCGCACAGGAACACGTGCTCGAGGCCCTCGGGTGTGAGGTCGACCAGCGTTTTCGCCAGCGTGATCGCGGGCTCGTGGGTGAGCCCGCCGAACATCACGTGGCTCATCCGGCCGGCCTGCCTCGTCAGCGCGGCGTCGAGCACCGGGTGCCGGTAGCCGTGGATCGCCGCCCACCAGGACGACATGCCGTCGACCAGCTCCCGGCCGTCGGCCAGCCGCAGCCGCACCCCGCTCGCCTCGGTGACCAGCAGCGGCGCCACCCGGCCCGGCATCGGCGCATACGGGTGCCAGACGTGGGCGGCGTCGAGGGCGAGCAGGTCGGCGGCGCTGGTTTCCACCCGCCGACCCTACGTCGCCCCCGGCTCAGCGCAGCAGCACGGGCAGCTCCTGCAGGCCGTGCACGAGGGTGCTGTTGCGGTAGCGCAGCTGCTCCGGCTCGACGGCCAGGCGCAGGTCCGGGAACCGCGCGAGCAGCCCGCCCAGCGCGATCTCGGCCTCCAGCCGGGCCAGCGGCGCGCCGACGCAGTAGTGGATGCCGTGCCCGAACGCGACGTGCCCGCCCGCGGGCCGCGTGACGTCCAGCTCGTCCGGGTCCGGGAAACGCTCCGCGTCGCGGTTCGCGGCCAGCAGCGACACCTGGACGAACTCGCCCTCCGGGATCGTCGTGCCGCCGACCTCGATCGGCTCCGTGGTGAACCGCAGGGTCGCGATGTTGATCGGGCCGTCGAAGCGCAGGAACTCCTCGACCGCGCCGGGCAGCAGGCTCGGGTCGGCCCTCAGCTTCGCCAGCTGCTCGGGCGCGCGCAGCAGCGCCAGCGTCGCGTTCGCGATCAGGTTCACCGTGGTCTCGTGGCCCGCGACCAGCAGTAGGAAGGCCATGGAGACCAGCTCCTCCTCGCCAAGCGAGTCACCCTCGTCGGTGGTCAGCACCAGGTCGGACAGCAGGTCGGGCCCCGACTCGGCACGCTTCTGCCCGACCAGCCCGGTCAGGTAGTCGTGCATCGAGTGCCCGGCCGACAGCATCTCCTCGGCCTCGGCGGACGACAGCAGGGTGTTGGACCAGCCGGTGAACTCGCCGCGGTCCTCCTCGCGGATCCCGAGCAGCTCGCAGATCACCGTGATCGGCACCGGTCCGGCGTACGCCGGCATCAGGTCGACCTGGTCGCGGCCCGCCATCTCGTCGAGCAGCGCCGCGGTGATCTCTTCGATCCGCGGGCGGAGCCGGGCGACCGTACGGGCGGTGAACGCCTTGTTGATCAGCTTGCGCAGCCGTGTGTGCTGCGGCGGGTCGGCATTCAGCATGTGCGAGACGAGCGCCTGGCTGAAGATGACGTTCTCCGGGCCGATCTTCGCCGCGATCAGCTGGTGCGCGCCGGCGCTGTCCTTGCTCATGCGCGGGTCGTTCAGCAGCGCGCGGGCGTCCTCGTAGCCGGTCACCAGGTACGACGCCATGCCGCGCGGCATGGCGATCGGGCGCACCCGGCCCTCGTCGCGCAGCCGCGCCAGCGTCGACTGGGTGTGCTGCATGAATTCTTCGCCCATCACGGGCACTTCTTCCACAGTCACGCGATTCCCCCGGAGTCGGTGTGTCAGGCCGGTGTTCCCGGCCTCAGCGCTCGGCCAGCGCGGCCGCGACACGCTCGGTCACGTCCTTCCAGTATGCCCGCTGTTCGGCGCGCTCCGCGGCGTCGGCGAGCCATTCCTGGTGGAACTTGAGCGTGCTTCGCCGCCCCTGGTCGACCACCGTCAGCTGCAGGGTGGAGTCGTGGTCCCAGTCCTTCGGGCGCCAGGTCAGCCGCACCCGGGTGCCCTCGTGGAAGCTGCGGATCTCGCCGGTGATGCCGTTCGCCGTCTCGTACCCCTCGCCGCGCTCCCGCGGCAGCTCCACCCCGGCGCCGAGCCAGACCTCCACGCCCTCGCGGCCGAGCAGGAACTCCCACAGCCGCGCGCCGGAATACGGCAGCGTGCGGGAAACCCCTACCTCCCAACCACTTTCCGCGGTTTTCCCCACCTCTTCACTCATGCCCCCATCATGGCATCCGGCACCGACAAAACCCGCCGGCGGCCGGGGTGCAGGATCTTCTGCTGTGCGCTACCGACCCATCTCCCCCGCCGCGCTGGCCGCCGAGCTGACCGCCCGTATCGACTCGCTCACCCAGCGCGGGCGCCTGGCGGTGGCGGTGGACGGCGCCGACGGCGCGACCGGAACCGCCGAGCTGGCCGACGCGCTGGTCGATCCCCTGCGCCTGCTGGGCCGCCCGGCCGTGCGGGTGCCGGCCCGTGGATTCCTGCGCCCCGCGTCGCTGCGGTTCGAGCACGGCAAGCGCAACCCGGACGCGCGCTACACCGACTGGCTCGACCTGGGCGGCCTGCGCCGCGAAGTGCTCGACCCGCTCGCCGAAGACGGCACGGGCGAGGTCCTGCCCGCGCTGTGGGACCCCGAGCGCGACCGCGCCACCCGGCTCCCGCGCGTCCCCGTGCCCGAGCGCGGCGTGGTGCTGGTGGACGGGGAGTTCCTGCTGGGCGCCGGGCTCAGCTTCGACCTGGTCGTGCACCTCTGGCTGTCACCGGCCGCGCTGCGCCGGCGCGTGCCCGAGGACGCCCAGTGGGCGCTGCCCGCGTACGACCGTTACGAAGAGGAAGTCGACCCGAGCGCGCTGGCGGACGTCGTGGTGCGGGTGGACGATCCGCGCCACCCGGCCGTCTACGAGCCGGAAGCCTGACCGGCGCCCGCCTTCACCGCACCGAGGACACCGGGTCGCCGTCGAGCAGGCCGGAGAGCCGGGCCGCCATCGTGTCCCAGCGCCAGTTCTCCTTGACCCAGTCGCGGCCCGCCTCGCCCATCCGGCGTGCACGCACGGGGTCGGTCAGCAGGGCGGCGAGCGTCTCGCGCAGCTGGCCGACGTCGCGGCCGTCGACGACGTGGCCGGTCACCTCGTCCAGCACCGCCTCGGGCGCGCCGCCGGAGGTGCCCGCGACGACCGGCAGCCCGGTCGCCGACGCCTCCAGGTAGACGATCCCGAGTCCCTCCACGTCGAGGCCCTTGCCGCGGGTGCGCGCGGGCATCGCGAACACGTCGCCCGCGTTGTAGTGCGCCGGCAGCTCGGACCACGGCACGGAGCCGGTGATCACCACGTGCTCGGCAACGCCGAGCTCGTCGGCCAGCTGCGTCAGGTGCTTGCGGTACGGGCCGCCGCCGACGATCAGCAGCGCCGCGTCCGGCACGCGCTCGCGCAGCCCGGGCAGCGCACGGATGAGCATGTCCTGGCCCTTGCGCGGCACCAGCCGCGAGACGCACACCACCGTCGGCCGGTCGCCGAGGCCGTGGCGGGCGCGGATCTCCTCCCGCGCCCCGGCGTCCGGCGCGAACAGCGTGGTGTCCACTCCGGACGGCAGCAGCTCCAGCCCCGCCAACGGTCCGAACGCCGCGGCGAAGCGCCTCCGCGTGTACTTGCTGACGTACGTGAGCACGTCCACCGTGTCGCCGATCCGGCGCAGTGCCTGGCGCGAGCCCGGCAGCATCGACCAGCCGACCTCGTGCCCGTGTGTGGACGCGACCACCCGGCGCGCGCCGACCTGGCGCAGCGGGTGCCCCAGCAGCGCGAGCGGCGCCGCAGCGCCGAACCACACTGCTTCGCAGTCTCTCGCGCGCATGATCTGCTTCGCGCGGCGCAGCACGTCGGGTGTCGGCAGCATCAGCGACGTCGGGTGCCGGACCACCTCGAACGGCGCGGCGGCGTCGAATTCGACGTGCGAGCCGGACTTCCCCTCCCACGACGGGGCGTAGACGACCAGATCGTCGGCGGGCAGCCGGGTGGCCAGCGAGTTGAGGTAGTTCTGGATCCCGCCCGGGCGCGGCGGGAAGTCGTTGGTCACGAGCAGGGTCCTCAGCACACCCGGAAGGCTACTGAGGCACGCGGACACGAAACGGGGCGGCACCGCAGTCGCGGCACCGCCCCGTTCGAACGGGTCCTGCTCAGCTCACGCGGCGGGCGCCGACGTACTGGCTCTGCAGCGGCGAGATCTTGACGACGTCACCGGAGGTCGGTGCGTGCACCATCTTGCCGTCGCCCAGGTACATGCCGACGTGCGACACGGGCGAGTAGTAGAACACCAGGTCGCCCGGCTGCAGCTGGCTGCGCGAGACGGCAGTACCGAAGGTCGACTGCTCCCGGCTCGAGCGCGGCAGCGTGATGCCGGCCTGCTTGTAGGCCCACTGCATCAGGCCCGAGCAGTCGAACTGGGACGGTCCGGTGGCACCCCAGACGTACGGGCTGCCGAGCTTGCTCAGCGCCGCGTTGATCGCCTGCTGGGCCTGAGGCCCGGGAGCCGGGACGTTCGGCGCGATGCCGCCGGTGTCGCTCTGCGAGGCCTTGTCCGACTTGCTCAGGAAGCTGTACTGCTTCGTCAGCGCGTCGGTCTGGTCCTTCAGCGACTTCTGCTTGGCCTTGATGTCCTCGGTCAGCTTCGCCGCGGCGTCACGGGCGTCCGTGGCCTTCTTGGCGGAGTCGGACGCGAGCTTCTCGGCGTCCTGCGCCTGCTTCACGGCGTCGGACAGCCCGCTGAGCGCGGCGTCCTTCTCGGCGGCGATCTGGTCGAGAGCCGAGGAGCGCTCGAGGAACTCCTGCGTGGAGGTTCCGGCGAGCAGCGCCGAAAGCTTGTTCATCTGGACACCGGAGAGGAACGAGGCGCCGGCGAACTTGTCGACGTCGACCCGGTACTTCTTCTCGTTGCCCGCGGCCAGCGCCGCCTGGTCCTTGGCGGTGTTGACCCCGGCGTTGGCCTTGTCCAGGTCACCTTGCCTGGCGGTGAGGTCGTCCTGGGCCTTGAGGAGGTCCTCGTTCGCCTTCTCGGCCTGTGCCGCGAGGTCGCGGTACTTGGCGAGGGCTTGCGAGCTCGAGTCGGCCGGGGCCTGAAGGGAGGGGGAGGGAGCTGCGTTGGCTGTGGCGGCCGGCTGGGCCACGGCGATGATGGCGAACACCGAGGCTGCCGCGAGGGCACCTGACACCACGCGCTTGACTGGATGCGACTGCACGGTCGCGCGTGTCTCCTTTGCTGTCGGGCCGCCGTCCGGAGCCTTGGCGCCGAAGAGGTCGGGGGCCCTCTTCCGCACGCCCACCGCCCGCGTTCCGGCCGTGCTTCAGCACATCAGCCTCACGCACGCGGTGTGGTCCCGGTACCTGCTCCCCGACAAAGCCGGTCCGGCGGCGATCCCGTGTCGCCGTCTTGCCGACGGCTGCTGGCCACGAGATCTCGGACAGGTTACGAAAAGACCGCGACCACGTCCACTAGGCCCCCCGTAAAAACTCTCCGTAGTTCCGCGAAACACCATCGGACCAGCAGGGGAGGAAATATGTGACGGCGGTCATACTGCACGGTGTCATTCCGGCACTAATCAGCTACGTACCGTTCACCCGATCAGATCGACCACTCGGCGCGGCGACCTCCCCCGGCCGGGTCAGGCGGACCTCCGTTCCGGCGCGGTCACCAGACGCAGCCGCGGCACCATCCCCGCTTCGGCGAGCGCGTCGACCGCCCGCCGTTCGTCGGCGTCCCAGGCGAGCGCGACGGGCGGGCCGAGCAGCGCGCTCACCACGCAGTCCTGGCAAGCGTCGCCGCGCACCGCGCAGCGGTCGCAGTCGACCACCAGGTCGTCGATGTCCGCCAAACCGATGTCCAGCGCGCCGGGCGGGCGGCGCAACGGGCTCTCGTCCATGTGGGTCTCCTCACCCAGCCGTGCTTCCTGAACACACGGTAGGAGCCACCACCGACAATTCCGGCGCGCCGGGATGCCCGGGCGGCGTCAGACCCGGCCGAGCCTGCTGACCAGCACGGCCGAGGGTGCCGGGTGCGCCCCGGCCGCGCGCACGGAGTCGGCGACCGCCCGGTCGGACGTCGCCACCACCATCGGGCGGCCCTTCGGCTCCGCCGCGACCAGCGCGCGGATCACGTCGTCGGCCAGCACACCGCGGTCGGAGAACAGCACCCGCACGCCGCGGGGGACGGCGGCGGGCACGGACAGCACGCCCGCGCCGTCGAAGACCACGGTGACCTCGGCGGCGGTGCGGGCGGCCAGGGCGGAGAGCTGGTGGATCAGCCGGTCGCGCTGGTCGGCCAGCGCCAGCTCGGGATAACCGGTCTTGGTGACGTTGTAGCCGTCCACGATCAAGTGGACGTTCGGCAGCGCCAGGTGCCGGTCCAGCGCCGGCACGTCCTGGATCCGGCCGCCGGGCCCGAGCCCGGACGTCGCGCCGCGCACCATGTCCGCGGGCCGCGCGCCGCGGTCGCCGAGGGCGAGTTCGCGGCGCAGGCCGCTGACCGCACCGTCGATCGTGTCGATCAGCAGCGCCAGCCGTACCTCGTCGGCCTCACGGGCCTCGCGCGCGGACTGACGGGCGATCTCGGCGTCCGCGGACGCCCGTTCGGCCCTGGCCCGCTCGGTGGCCACCCGCTGCCGCTCACGGCCCAGCTGGGCGTTCAGCGCTTCGAGTTCCACGGCCTGCGCCGCTCCCCCGCGGTCGGCTTCGGCCCGCGCCGCCTCGGCCGCGTCCTTGGCCTGGCGCAGCTGCACCCCTTGTTCACGCAGCCGGCGCAACAGCTTCTCGACCTCGGCCTCGCGCTCCCCACGGACGCTCTCCGCGGCCCCGCGCGCCTGTTCGAGCTCCAGCCGCAGCTCGGCCAGCTCGGCCTCCAGCCGCTGGTTCCGGGCCAGCGCGGCATCACGTTCGGCGCGCAGCGCGGTTTCCTCGGCGTTCTTGGCGATCAGCCGTACCCGGCCGGCCGCGCCGGACTCACCGAGCAGCACCGCGGCGGCCGCGGCGGACACGGATTCGGCGGCGTTCGGGTCGAGCACGTCGGTGCGGTGCTCCCGCAGCCACTCGATCACCGCGGTGCGGAACTGCGCCGAATCGCCCAATGCCGCCAGCAGCGCCGTGCCGCCCAGCTTCGCGCGCTTGGCGGGGGCGAACTTCGCCACCGGCCGCAGCTGCCGCGGCACGTCCGCCACCGGCAGCTTCGCCACGGCGGCGGCCGCCAGCTCGGCGATCCGCTCGCGCACCGCGTCCGGCAGCGCCGACCAGGTGGCGGGCTCGGGTGCGCCGGACGCGTCCACAGTGTCCGCCGCGGCCCCACCGGCCCGCGCCGGGACGGCCGAGGGGCCGACGGCATCCCCGGTTTCGTCCGGTTCCACGGGCTGTGGCTGCATTGGTCCAGGGTAGGCCCCGCCGTCGGATCGCGCGCCGTGCGCCACCCGCTGCTCACGTCCCGGGATTGTCGGTGGGCCGTCCTAGGGTGCGCGATCATGGACACCGGACCGCGGCCCGGCCAGGCGCAGCTGGCCTTCGACGAGCTCGGCACCCCGTTGCGGGACACCACGTTCGTCGTGTTCGACCTGGAGACCACGGGGACCAAGCCGGGGCCGGACGGGATCACCGAGATCGGCGCGGTCAAGGTGCGCGCCGGCCAGGTGCTGGGCGAGTTCGCCACGCTGGTCAACCCGGGCGCGCCGATCCCGCCGCAGATCGTGGAGCTGACCGGCATCACCCAGGCGATGGTCTACGACGCGCCGCGGATCGAGCGCGTGCTGCCCGCGTTCCTGGAGTTCATCGCCGGCACCGTGCTGGTCGCGCACAATTCGGGCTTCGACACCAGCTTCATGCGGGCCGCCTGCGAGGGCCACGGTTACGTCTGGCCGCGCGCGACCGTGGTCTGCACGGTGAAGCTCGCCCGGCGCGTGATCCCGCGCGAGGAGGCGCACAGCTACCGGCTCTCGTCGCTGGCGATGCTGCTCGGCGCGCGCACCCGGCCCACGCACCGCGCGCTCGACGACGCCAGGGCCACTGTCGACGTGCTGCACGCGCTGTTGGAGCGGGTCGGCAACGTCGGTGTGCACACCCTTGAAGAACTCGTGGACTACCTGCCGGAGGTCACGGCCGCGCAGCGCCGAAAACGGCATCTGGCCGCCGATCTGCCCGCGCGGCCGGGCGTCTACCTGTTTCGTGGGCCGCGTAACGAGGTGCTGTACGTCGGTACCGCGCGTGACCTGAGAAGGCGCGTACGGCAGTACTTCACCGGTTCGGAGAGCCGTGGCCGGATCCGCGAGATGGTCGCGCTGGCCGAGCGCGTCGAGGCGATCGAGTGCGCCCACTCGCTGGAGGCCGAGATCCGCGAGCTGCGGCTGATCGCGGCGCACCGGCCGATGTACAACCGCCGCTCGAAGAACCCGCACCACGCCTGGTGGATCGGCCTGACCGACGAGGCCTTCCCGCGGCTGTCCGTGGTGCGCCTGCCCCGCGCGGGCACGCTCGGGCCGTTCCGGAGCCAGTCCGACGCCCGCACGGCGGCGGACACGCTCGCGGGCGCGGCCGGGCTGCGCACGTGCACCCAGCGCATTTCGGCGAAGTCGGCCTCGGGCACCCCGTGTGTGCTGTACGAGCTGGGCCGTTGCGGGGCGCCGTGCGCGGGACGGCAAACCGTCGAGGAGTACTCCCCCGGCGTCGCGGCCGCCCGCGAGCTGATCGAAGGCCGCGACGGCAGCCCGCTGCACACCGCCGCCGCGCAGTTGGAGCGGCTCTCCGGCGGGCAGCACTACGAGCAGGCCGCCCGCCACCGCGACGAGCTGGCGGACCTCGTCCGCGCCGTCGGCCGGGCGCACCGGCTGGCCGCGCTGGCGTCGATCGCCGAGCTGATCGCCGCCAACCCGGACGGGAACGGCGGCTGGGAGCTGTCCGTGATCCGGTTCGGCAAGCTCGCCTCCGCTGGGGTCGCGCGCCGGGGCGTGCCGCCGATGCCGGTCGTGGAGCAACTGGTCGCGGCCGCCGAGACCGTGCTGCCCGGCGAAGGGCCGCTGCACGGCGCGTCCGGCGAGGAGGTCGGCGTCCTGTTGCGCTGGCTGACCCGGCCCGGCGTCCGGCTGGTCCGCACCACCCGGCCCTGGGCCGAGCCTGCGGCGGTCGCGGGCTGGCGCGGCTGGCTCGACCTCGCGGCAGGCGCCCGGACGCTGGAGCGGGTGGCCGGCTGACCCGGCTACGATCGCGCTCGTCGGTTACCGCCAGGGAGTGGAGGAACGCTGTGATCACGGCGATCGTGCTGATCAATCTAGAGGCCGACTCGATCCCGGAGGCCGCGCAGGCGATCGCGGACCTGGACGGGGTCACCGAGGTCTACTCCTGCGCCGGCGACGTCGACCTGATCGCCACCGTGCGGGTCAAGGCCCACGAGGACCTGGCCGACCTCGTCCCCGGCCGCATCGGCAAGGTCGACGGGGTGCTGGACACCGTCACGCACATCGCGTTCCGCTCCTACTCGCGCGCGGACACCGACTCGGCGTTCGAGATCGGCGTCGAAGGCGTCTGAACGCGGATCGCACCGGGAAGCAACGGCGAAGGCCCCTCCACCCGCCTGGGTGAAGGGGCCTTCGCCGTTGCTGAAAGGAAACTAGTGCCCGGAGCCGATCTGGTGCGGCTCCGCCGCTGCCTCGTCGTCCGAACCGGCAGCGCGTCCGTTGCTGCTGCCGTTGTGACCGTGGTGCCCGGCCCGCTCCAGCGCGGCCGACTCCTCCGGCGGGTCCGGCCGCAGGAGCGACCCCGGAACGGCGTGCCCGGCGGTGCCGAGCTTGTTCATCTTCTTCGGCACGGTCGCACCCTGGTACTCCAGCGGCACGGCGTGGCCGTGGCTGTCCGTACCGCCGAGCGGCTGGTGGATCTCGATGAACTCACCGTGCGGCAGGCGCTTGATGATGCCGGTCTCGACGCCGTGCTCCAGCACCTCGCGGTCGGCCCGCTGCAAGCCGAGGCAGAGCCGGTAGGTCAGGTAGTACGCGATCGGCGGCACGAGCAGCACGCCGATGCGCCCGGCCCAGGTGGTGGCGTTCAGCGAGATGTCGAACTGGTCGGCGATGATGTCGTTGAAGCCCGACAGCTCGATGACCAGGAAGAACCCGAGCGCCATCGCGCCGAGCGCGGTGCGGACCGGTGCGTCGCGCGGCCGCTGCAGCAGGTTGTGGTGCGCGGTGTCCTTCGACAGCTTCCGTTCCAGGAACGGATACGCCAGCAGCAACCCGATCAGCACCGGCATGCCCACCGCACCGGGGAAGAACACCGCCGGGATCGTGTAGTTCCCGAGGTAGACCTCCCACGCCGGCCAGATCCGCAGCATGCCGTCGGCCCAGGCCATGTAGAAGTCGGGCTGTGAGCCCGCCGAGACCTGCGCCGGGTTGTACGGGCCGAAGTTCCACACCGGGTTGATCTGGAACAGGCCCGACATCAGCGCCAGCACGCCGATCACCAGGGTGAAGAAGGCACCGCCCTTGAGCGCGAACACCGGCATGATGCGGATGCCGACGACGTTCGTCTCCTTGCGCCGCACGCCGGGGAACTGCGTGTGCTTCTGGTACCAGACCAGCGCCAGGTGCGCGCCGATCAGGGCCAGCATGATGCCCGGGAGCAGCAGGATGTGGATCGTGTAGAGCCGCGGGATGATCTCCGTGCCCGGGAACTCACCGCCGAACAGCGCCCAGTGGATCCAGGTGCCGATCACCGGCACCGAGAGCACGATGCCCGACAGGGTCGCGCGGATACCGGTACCCGACAGCAGGTCGTCCGGGAGCGAGTAGCCGAAGAAGCCCTCGAACATGCCCAGCACCAGCAGCAGGCTGCCGATCACCCAGTTCGCCTCACGCGGGCGCCGGAACGCGCCGGTGAAGAAGATCCTGAGCATGTGGACCATCATCGAGGCGACGAAGATCAGCGCCGCCCAGTGATGCAGCTGGCGCACGAACAGGCCGCCGCGCACGTCGAACGAGAGGTCCAGCGTGCTCGCGAACGCCTTCGACATCTCCAGGCCCTGCAGGTTCTGGAAGCTGCCGTGGTAGACGACCTCCTCCATGGAGGGGTCGAAGAACAGCGTCAGGTACACACCCGAGAGCAGCAGGATGATGAAGCTGTAGAGCGCGATCTCGCCGAGCAGGAACGACCAGTGCGTCGGGAAGACCTTGTTGAACTGGTGCCGCAGGCCCTTGGCCATGTGGTAGCGCTGGTCGGCACCCTCCGCGGCCATGCCCAGCTGCTTCTCGAGCGCGCTCGTGCCCTTCGTGGGCGTGGTGAGTGAACTCATGACTTACGCTCCCAAAAGGCCGGACCAATGGCCTCGATGAAGTCGCTCCGCGCGACCAAGTATCCCTCTTCGTCAACCGTGATCGGCAGCTGGGCCAGCGGCCGGGTGGCCGGGCCGAAGATGGGCTTGGCGTAGTGCAGTGCGTCGAACTGCGACTGGTGACACGGGCAGAGGATGCGGTTCGTACGCTGCTCGTACAGGGAGGTCGGGCAGCCGACGTGGCTGCAGATCTTCGTGTACGCGTAGTAGTCGCCGAAGTTGAAGTCCTCCTGGCCCTTCCGCTTCACCACGCGTGCGGCGTCGGTGGTGCGGAGCCGGATCAGCATGACCGGGTTGTCGATCCGGGTCAGCGCGGCGGCCAGCGCGTCGCGGTCGCCCTTTTCCGAGTCGCGGTACGGGAACACCGTCTCCATGGCGCCCGCGTCGAGGTCCTCGACCCGCACCCGGGTGACGCCCTTCTCGACGTCCTCGTCCAGGCTGCCGGTGTTGCGCCGCAGGTAGACCTTCTCGCCGGTGAACTTCGGCTGCCAGCCGGTGTGCCACAGCGAGTTTTCGTTGTTCGTGTCCTTCCAGGGGTCCTTGATGAAGGACGCCACCGGCAGGGCCGCGGCCGCGAGGCCGAGCACGCCGGCCCCGCCGATCGCGGTGCGCTTGATCAGCGACCGGCGCGCGATGGTGCTGCGGCTGCCGGCATCGGCCAGGTGCGCCAGGATCGTCGCGCGGTCGACCTCTTTGGACGGACCGTCACCGCGCTCCTGCACGGCCGTCTCGGCCGGCACGAACTTCTTCGTGTAGAGGATCACGCCGATGCCCAGCGCCAGCACCGCCACACCGAGCGTCACGCCCAGCGCCGGGGTGTACAGGCTGTACGTCGAGTACCCGCTCGGGTCGCTCGGAGCCTTGTACTCCCACCACTTCGGCCACGCGAGCACGACCACGAAGGCCAGTCCGGCGATCGCCGACAGCACGAACCAGAACGCGACCAGCCGCTCGGCCCGCCGCTCGGCGCGGGTGTTCTTGACCGGCCAGGGCTCCGGGTAGTCGACGATCTCGACACCGTCGAGCTCACCGCCCAGCTTCACCAGCTGGTCGCGGTCCATTTCAGCCAGCTCCGCCTCCGAGGGCGGCTGGGGCCCTTCGGCACTCATGCCTTCGATCCAATCCACAGTGTCACGCCGATGAGCGCGCCGATTCCGACTACGAAAGCGATCAGGCCCTCCGAGGCGGGGCCGACCCCGCCGAGGCCGTTGCCGCCGGGGTCGTTGTTGCCGTCGGACACCGACTTCACGTACGCCACGATGTCCTTCTTCTCCTCCGGGTTGAGCTGCCGGTCGGAGAATTTGGGCATGTTCTGCGGGCCGGTGAGCATCGCGTCGTAGATCTGCTCTTCGGTGGCCGGGTCCAGGTTCGGCGCGTACTTGCCCGCCGACAGCGCGCCGCCGCGACCGGTGAAGTTGTGGCACGACGCGCAGTTGAGCCGGAACAGCTCGCCGCCGCGGGCCGGGTTGCTGCCACGCAGCGCGTCGCCGGTTTGGGCGGGCCGCTGGACGCCGCCGCCGTGCGCCTGCACGTACGCGCCGATCGCGTCGATCTCGCTCGGGGTCAGCTTCGGCGGCTTCCGCTCGATCTGCGCTTCCTGGCGAGCCGCGGGCATCCGGCCGGACGAGGTCTGGAAGTAGACGGCCGCGTCGCCGATGCCGATCAGGCTCGGACCGCGGTCCTTGACGCCCTCGAGGTTCGCGCCGTGGCACTCGATGCAGGTGTTGTTGTAAACCTGCTCCCCCTGGCGCAGCAGCGCCGGGTCGCCCTGGGCCTGCGCGGTCTGCGGCTGGGGCGCGAACACGGCGTACAGCGCGCCGGCTCCCACCAACGCGACACCGAGTGCGAGCAGGCCGGCGAAACGCCTGCGCAGCTTCGAGCGCGCGCGGAACCGGCGCTCCGGGGACTTATTGCTGGTGGTCATCTTTCGGCAACCCTTGCTGTCAGTTCGGGCCGATGGGGCTGTGGTGGCGGGCGCGGATCAGGGCAGGATGTAGATGACCGCGAAGAGGCCCACCCACACGATGTCGACGAAGTGCCAGTAGTACGACACCACGATCGCCGAGGTGGCCTGCGCGGGCGTGAACTTGCTGAGCTTGGTGCGGATCAGCAGGTACACGAACGCGATCAGCCCGCCGATCACGTGCAGGCCGTGGAATCCGGTGGCCAGGTAGAAGACCGTGCCGAACGGGCCGGACGGGATGGTCAGGCCCTCTACGACCAGGTTGTGGTACTCGTTCGCCTGACCGAACACGAAGACCGCGCCCATGATCAGCGTGATGATGTACCAGCGCCGGAGGCCGTAGACGTCGCCGCGCTCGGCCGCGAACACGCCGAACTGGCACGTCAGCGAAGACAGCACCAGTACCACGGTGAACGGGATCGCGTATGCGACGTTGAGGTGGAACTCCTCGCCGTGCAACGGCGGCGGCCATGGCGCGCCGGCCGGGTTCTGCGCCTTGACGGTGAAGAACATGGCGAAGAGTCCGGCGAAGAACATCAGTTCGCTGGACAGCCACACGATGGTGCCGACGCTGACCATGTTCGGCCGGTTCAGCGAGTGGACCCGCTGGCTGATGGTGGGAGCTGCCGTTGTCACGGATCGCATTATGTCCTCCCGCGCGGGCACCCCGCCGTTCGGGTCCACGGCGGGTCGTGGGAGCTTCGCATCACACCCTTACCCGGCGGACGTGAGAGCTACTCATGGGTTTACTGGATCGGCTTCGTGACCTGGCCGGAAAGCGGGAAAGACCCGGTCTGACGCCCGACACGCCCGGTTTGGAGATCGTCGCGGAGGCCTTCGACCCGGCCGTCGCGGACTCCGCGGTGCTGGCGAGTTCACCCGGCTGGGTCACGGCCGCGCCCGCCGTTCTGGTGCACCACTTGAGTCTTCCGCCGGACCGCGTGGCCGAAGCGGCCGAGATCCTCGCGCAGGACGGCTGGGAGCTGCGGGAACAGGGGCCGGACGGTGAACGCGTCCTCGCGCACGCTTTGCGGGTGCAGGTGCTCGACGCGCTGCACTGCGCGCAGGAGCGGTCCCGGATGGCCGGGCTCGCGCAGCGTCTCGGCGGCGATGCGCTCGGCTGGGACGCCCGGCAACCGGGTGAGTCGCCGACCGCGCCAGCGTGACGAGCATCTCGGCAGATACGATCGCGGCAGTTCCACCCCTGACGAGACGGAGGCGTGCTTGATGGGCGAGCAGGCGAAGCGGATCCTGGTGTTCAGCCACAAGGCCGAGGTGCGCGACGCGATCGTGAACGCCGTCGGCCGCCGGCCGGCCGCCGACCTGGGCCGCGTGGAGTACGTCGAGGCCGCCGGGATCGCCGACGTGCTGAGCGAAATGGACGCGGGCACCGTCGACCTCGCGATCCTCGACGGTGAGGCGCAGCCCACCGGCGGCATCGGGCTGACCCGGCAGCTGAAGAACGAGATCACCGACTGCCCGCCGATCGTCGTCACCGTGCGGCGCCACGACGACCGCTGGCTGGCCACCTGGTCGCAGGCCGACGCGGTGCTGGAGCACCCGCTCGACCCCCTGACCGCGGCGGAGACCGTCGCCGGTGTGCTGCGCGCCGGGCGTGTGCCCGTCGTCAACGGCTGAGCCCGCGATGAGCGCCGACCCCCGCACCTGGCCGGCCCTGCTGACCCGGCTGATCGGGCGCGAGGACCTGTCGGCCGACGTCACCCGTTGGGCGATGGACCAGATCATGTCCGGGGAGGCCACGCCGGCGCAGATCGGCGGGTTCGCCATCGCGTTGCGCGCCAAGGGCGAGACGCCGGAGGAGATCTCCGGCATGGCCGACGCGATGCTGGCGCACGCCCGCCGGATCGAGCTGGCCGTGCCCTCGGTCGACATCGTCGGCACCGGCGGCGACCGGTCGAACTCGGTCAACATCTCCACCATGGCCACGATCGTCACGGCCGCCGCGGGCGCTCCGGTGGCCAAGCACGGCAACCGGAGCGCGTCGTCGAAGTCGGGCGCCGCGGACGTGCTGGAGGCCCTCGGCGTCAAGATCGACCAGCCGCCCGAGGCGGTGCGCCGCTCGCTCGACGAGATCGGGATCGGGTTCTGCTTCGCGCCGGCGTTCCACCCGGCGTTCCGGCACACCGGCCCGCCGCGGCGCGAGCTCGGCGTGCCGACGACGTTCAACCTGCTCGGCCCGCTGACCAACCCGGCCCAGCCGGGCAGCGCGCTGATCGGCTGTGCCTACCAGGACAAGACGCGGGTGCTGGCCGAGGTCTTCGCGCGGCGCGGGATGTCGGTGCTGGTGGTCCGCGGCGACGACGGCCTGGACGAGATCACCACCACCACGACCACCTCGGTGTGGGTGGTCTCCGGCGGCACGGTGACCGAGCGGACCTTCGATCCCGCTGTACTCGGCGTCCCGCGGTCCACGGCCGAAGACCTGCGCGGCGGAGACGCGGCCTCGAACGCCGAGGTCGTCCGCGAGCTGGTCGCCGGAAAAGCGGGCCCGGTGCGCGACGCGGTGGTACTGAACGCCGCCGCCGCGCTGGCCGCGTTCACCGGCTTTTCCGGCTCGCTGGAAGACGACTTGGCGGCCGGCCTGGACCGCGCCGCCCAGGCCATCGATTCCGGCGCCGCGGCGAAGCTGCTGGACCGCTGGATCGCCTTCTCGTGAGTGTTTATGCCGGTTCTAACCGTCATAAACACTCACGAGTCTTGAAGGTGCTCAGGACGGCCGGAAGGCGGCCCGGTAAGCGCTCGGCGTGGTCGCCCGCAGCCGGGTGAACTGGTGCCGCAGCGCGGCGGCTGAGGCGTAACCACAAGCGGTCGCGATGTGCTCCACCGAAAGCCGGCCCTCTTCCAGCAGCGCCTGCGCGCGGTCGAGACGGCGTTCGGTCAGCCAGCGGTGCGGAGTGGTTCCGGTGGCGGCGGAAAAGCGGCGCAGGAACGTGCGCTCGCCCAAGCCGCTGCGCCGCGCCAGCTCGGCCACGGTGAACGGCCGGTCCAGCCGCCGCTCCACCCACTCCAGCGCCTCCGCGACCACGGCGTCGTCCGGGGCGGCGGTGGCCGGCACCGGTGCCTGGACGAACTGCGCCTGGCCGCCCGCGCGGTGCGGCGCCGCGACCATGCGGCGGGCCAGCGTGGTGGCCGCCGTGACGCCCCGCAGCCGGCGCACCAGGTGCAGGCACAGGTCCACCGCGGCCACCGTGCCGGCGCTGGTGAAAATCCCGTCGTCGTCGGCGTAGAGAGCCTGCGGATCGACGACGGCGGCCGGGAAGCGGCGACGGAACTCCGGCTCGTACACCCAGTGCACGGTGCAGCGGCGGTCGTCGAGCAGTCCCGCGTAACCGAGTGAGAAGACGCCCGCGCAGAAGCCCGCCACCCAGGCGCCCCGCGAGCGAGCGTCACGCAGCACCTCGAGCACCGGCTCCGGCGGTGGGGCGGTCCGCGGCGCGCAGGTCGGCACGATCAGCAGATCCGCCGCCGCGGCGAAGTCCAAACCGGACAGACCGTCGAGCCCGAAACCGGACCAGCTCGGCACATTCGCACCGTCCGGCGAGCAGACGCCGAACTCCCAGCCTTCGATGCCGTCGGCGCTGCGGTCGGTGCCGAACACCTCGCACGCCACCCCCAGCTCGAACGGCGACACCCGATCGGCCAGCACCACCGCGACCCGCTGCACGTCCATGCCGACCAGGATGTCACAAGTTTTGCGGCCATTGTCATCTCTGACACTGGTCGCCGGCCGCGGCCGGGAACACGCTGGGGCGCATGAAGAATCCCGAATCCCGCCCGCTCCTGCAGTGGTCCGCCGCGATGGCGCTGTCCGGCACGATCGGCGCGGTCGTACTGGAGAGCGGCGCCGCCGCCCCCGCGGTCGCCTTCGCCCGCTGCGTCGTCGGCGGTCTCCTGCTCGTGCTCTGGTGCCTGGCCCGGGGCTGGCTGCAGACCTGGCGGCCGACGCGCCGAGACCTGCTGCTCGCCGCGCTCGGCGGGGTGCTGCTGGTCGGCAACTGGGTGCTGCTGTTCGCCTCGTACGCGCTGTCGTCGATCGGTGTCAGCACGGTCGTCTACCACACGCAGCCGCTCATCCTGGTCGGCCTGGCGGCGGCGTTCCTCGGCGAAAAAGTCTCGAAGTCGCACCTCGCGCGCGGCGGGATCGCGTTCGCCGGGGTGATCGTGATCTCGCTGTCGGCGGACGGCGACGACGGCAAGCCCGTGCGGCTGGCCGGAATCGCGCTCGCGCTGGGCGCGGCGGTGCTCTACGCCGGCGCGTCGTTCGTGGCCAAGCAGCTGAAACACATCCGGCCGCACCTGCTGGCGGCAGTGCAGTGCGCGGTGGGCGCCGTGCTGCTCGCGCCGGCACTGGCGTTCACACCGCTGCCGCACAGCACTTCAGGACTGCTCTGGCTGGTGCTGCTGGGCACCGTGCACACGGCGGTGATGTACGTGCTGATGTACGCGAGCATCGGCAAGCTGCCCACCACGACGGTGGCGCTGCTGTCCTATCTGTACCCGGTGGTCGCCGTCGTCGTCGACATGGCGGTCTTCGGCCACCGGCTGAGCTGGCCCGAGGGCCTGGGGATGCTGGCGGTGCTCGCCGCCGCGCTGGCTCCCCGGCGCGGCGGCCGGGCGGCCCGGAAGCCGCCCGAGGTCACTCGTGGTTCGGACCCGTGTGGTACTCGAACACCAGTCCGCCCACGGTGATGAGCAGGGCCACCAGGGCCAGCACGAGCAGCCAGATGTGGAAGAACGCGAGCGCCAGGCCACACAGCGCGGCCGAGGCGGCCAGTCCGATCGGCCAGTAGCTGCCCGGGCTGAAGAAGCCCAGCTCGCCCGCGCCGTCGCTGATCTCGGCGTCCTCGCGGTCCTCCGGGCGCGGTTCGATCCGGCGGGACACGAACTGCAGGTAGCTGCCCGCGAGGAACGCGAGGCCGCCGGTCAGCAAGAGCGCGACGATGCCGACCGGCTCGGCCTTCTGGCCGGTCGCGTAGAGGGCGGTCATCACCCAGTAGATGGCGGCCATGACGACCGCGAACCCCGCCACCAGGTAGAAAATCCGGGCTTCGACCTTCATGGGACTTTCTCCCCTACTCCTCTGGTTCGCCGGAACCGGTCAGTTGGACGCGGTGCGCGCGGTGCGGTCGGTGTTGAACGGCTGCGTGGTCACCGCGTGCGGGGTGCACAGCTCGCCGCAGTTCATCGCCGTCAGCGCCTCGGAAGCCGTGTTCGGCTTGCCCGTCTTCGGGTTCGTCTCGGTGCGCAGCTTGATGTACTGGTCGTACTTGTCCGGGGACAGCGCGCGGACCTCGAAGTTCATCACCGAGTGGTAGGTGCCGCACAGCTCCGCGCACCGGCCGACGAAGGAGCCCTCGCGGTCGATGGAGTTCTGGAACGAGCTGTCCTGGTTGTTCTTCTCCGGGTCCGGGAACACGTCGCGCTTGAAGTGGAACTCCGGGACCCAGAACGAGTGGATGACGTCGGTGGACCGCAGCCGGTACTCGATCGTCTTGTTCGTCGGGAGCACCAGCAGCGGGATCTCGCCGGACGAGCCGACGGTGCTCACCTGGCTGCCGTCCGCGCGCTTGGCGTTCGCGTCGTCGTACTGGAACTCCCAGTTCCACTGGAAGGCCACCACGTTGACCACCACGTCGGGGTTCGGCTTCTTCGCCAGCACGTCGTTCTCGGCCGTCGCGGTGAAGAAGAACAGCACGCAGACCATGATCGTCGGCACGACGACCGTGAAGATCTCCAGCGGGATGTTGTACTGGAACTGCCGCGGGAGGTCGTCCGGACCCTCGACCGCGGCGTTCTTCTTCTTGCGGTGGAACGTGGCGGTCCAGAAGATCAGGGCCCACACGATGACGCCGACGACCAGGGCGGCGATGACCGTCCAGGTCCAGAGGTTCCGCATCTCGGTGGCCTGCGGGGTGACCCCGACCGGCCAGCCGAATCGGAGGATCTCGTCCCCGGAGCAGCCCGTCGCGGTCAGCGCGACCAGCACGGCCAGCGCGGCGACGCGACCGGCCCGCTTACCCACCGGGGTGCGCTCTGGTTTTCCCACTGCGCTGCGCCCCTTCACCAGAGCTGCCCTTTCACCCAGAGCCTCCTCGACCGATCTTCGTGACAGGCGGAGCCTAGCCGAGTTGGCACTTCCCGCTGACCAAGGGGTAACCCGAAGGCGCGCGGGTAACCCGGCGGGGCCGGGCGGCCGCCGCTCGCGGCATACTGGGCCCTTCCCGGACCGGCCCGACCCAGAGGTGTGTGAGTACACGTGTGCGGCCTGCTTGGACTGATCTGCGCGACCGAGACCGACGCGGCGAACGCGCGTGAAGCCGTCGGCGCGGCAATGCGCTGCCAGCGCCACCGCGGCCCCGACGAGCAGGACACCTGGGCCGACGCCGAGGTCGTCTACGGCTTCAACCGGCTCGCCTTCATCGACGTCGAACACTCCCACCAGCCGCTGCACTGGGGCCCGCCGGAGGCGCCCGGCCGGTACACGCTGAACTTCAACGGGGAGGTCTACAACTACCGCGAGCTGCGCGACGAGCTGGCGGCGGAGTTCGGCGCGAAGTTCGAGACCGAGGGCGACGGCGAGGCCGTCGTCGCGGCGTACCACTACCTGGGCGACGACGCGGTGAAAAAGCTGCGCGGAATGTTCGCCTTCATGATCTGGGACGCCCAGGAGAAGGTCGTCTTCGGCGCGCGCGACCCGTTCGGCATCAAGCCGCTGTTCTACAGCGCGGGCCCGAACAGCGTGGCGTTCTCCAGCGAGAAGAAGAGCCTGCTGGAGCTGTCGGACACCCTCGGCGTGGCGCAGGAGCTGGACCGCACGGCGCTGCAGCACTACCTGGTGCTCCAGTACGTGCCGGAGCCGGAATCGCTGCACACCGGCGTGCGCCGGGTCGAGTCCGGTACGTCGTTCCGCGTGGTCCCGGGCGGGCAGGTCGAGTTCACCCGGTACTTCCACCCGCAGTTCGCGACGAAGCCGGTCAACGGTCCCGCCGAGGCCGACGAGCTGTACCAGCGCATCGCCGATGTGATGCGCGACTCGGTGGGCAAGCACATGATCTCCGACCCGGACGTGACGGTCGGCGCTTTCCTTTCCGGCGGCATCGACTCCACCGCCACCGCGACGCTGGCCAAGGAGCACAACCCGAACCTGATCGCGTTCACCACCGGGTTCGAGCGCGAGGGCTACTCCGAGGTGGACGTGGCCGCGGAGTCGGCCGCCGCGATCGGTGTGCGGCACGTGGTCCGCACCGTCTCGGCGGACGAGATGATGAAGGCCCTGCCGCTCATCGTCTGGTACCTCGACGACCCGGTGGCCGACCCGGCGCTGGTGCCGCTGTGGTTCATCGCCCGCGAGGCGCGCAAGCACGTGAAGGCCGTGCTGTCCGGCGAAGGCGCGGACGAGCTGTTCGGCGGCTACACGATCTACAACGAGCCGATTTCGCTGGCGCCGTTCGAGAAGGTGCCCGGCAGTGTGCGCAAGCTCATCGGCAAGGTGTCCACCAAGATCCCCGAGGGCACCCGCGGCAAGGACCTGCTGCGCCGCGGCGCGCTGCCGCTGGAGGACCGCTACTACGGCAACGCCCGCAACTTCCGCGACGACCAGCTGCGCGCGGTGCTGCGGACCTACACCGAAGGCGTGGGCTTCAAGGACGTCACCGCACCCTGGTACGACGTCTCGCGCGGCTGGGACCCGGTGGCGCGGATGCAGCACGTGGACCTCTACACCTGGCTGCGCGGCGACATCCTGGTGAAGGCCGACAAGGTCACCATGGCCAACTCGCTGGAGCTGCGCGTGCCGTTCCTCGACGCCGAGGTGTTCAGGGTCGCCGCTTCGATTCCGCTGGACCAGAAACTCGCGCACGGCACCACGAAGTACGCGTTGCGCCAGGCACTGGCCAAGATCATCCCGCCGCACGTGCTCAACCGCCGCAAGCTGGGCTTCCCGGTGCCGATCCGGCTGTGGCTGCGCAACGAGATGTACGACTGGGCCCGCGGCATCATCAACGACTCGAAGACCGACGAGCTGCTCGACAAGGCCGCCGTGCTGCGGCTGCTGGAGGAGCACAAGGCCGGCCAGCTCGACCGCAGCCGGCAGATCTGGGCCCTGCTGGTGTTCATGCTGTGGCACGGGATCTTCGTGGAGCACCGGATCAAGCCGGAGATCCCGGAGCCGGTCTACCCGGTCAAGCTCTGATTCCCGGCCCGCCCGCCACCGAAGCAGGCAGCGGATGACGCTTCCCCCGCACTGAGCGAGGGAAAAGCGTCATCCGCTGCGTCCGAGCCGGGCTCAGGCTGCGGGCAGGACCGGGGCGATCTCGTCCGCCGACTCCGGGCCGAAGGCCTCGCTGAGGCGGGCCAGCGCGTCGGTGCGGTCGAAGGTCCACTCCTGGGTGCCGACGGTTTCCAGCACCAGCACCGCGATCAGCGAGCCGAGCTGGGCGGCGCGCTCCAGGCCGAGGCCGCCGTCGAGGGCGGCGAGGAAGCCGGCGCGGAAGCCGTCGCCGACGCCTGTCGGGTCGGCCTTGCCGCGCTCCGGGACGGCGCCGATCTGCAGGTTCACGCCGTCCTTGCCGACGATCTCCACGCCCTTCTCGCCGAGCGTGGTGACGCGCATGCCGACGCGCTCCAGCACGTCCGCCTCGGTCCAGCCCGACTTCTGGAGCAGCAGCTCCCACTCGTAGTCGTTGCTGAACAGGTACTTGGCGCCCTCGATGAACGCACGCACCTGCGCGCCGTCCATGCGGGCGAGCTGCTGCGACGGGTCGACGGCGAAGGTATAGCCGCGCTGACGGCACTCCTCGGCATGGCGGACCATGCCGTCCGGGTCGTCCGGGCTGATCAGCACGAGGCTCAGCTCACCCGTGCGGTCGGCGATGGGCTTGAGCTCGATGTTGCGCGACTCCGCCATCGCGCCCGCGTAGAACGTGGCGATCTGGCACAGGTCGGTGTCGGTGGTGCAGACGAACCGCGCGGTGTGCGCGACCTCGGAGACCAGCACCCCCGAGGTGTCGACGCCGTGGCGCTCCAGCCAGGACGCGTAGTCGGCCCAGTCCGCCCCCACGGCGCCGACCAGCACCGGGCTGACGCCCAGCACACCCAGCCCGAACGCGATGTTCGCGCCGATCCCGCCCCGCCGAACCACCAGGTCGTCGGCCAGGAAGCTCAGCGACACGCGGTGCAGCTGCTCCGCGACGAGCTGCTCCGCGAACCTGCCGGGGAAGTGCATCAGGTGGTCGGTTGCGATGCTGCCGGACACCGCGATCCTGGCCTTGTCTGCCACCGGTTCTCCTCAAAGCTCGGTCATGGCTGTCATGGCTCTCGTGTGCTCGAACTCACGCGAAGTTACCCGCTGGTCATGCCCCGTACGGGTAGTTCCCACGCCTCGACCGACACTACCGGCTGGTACCGCTTTCCCCCTCGAATCAGGGTCAATAGCGTCGGCGACGTGAACGTCACCACCGAACCGGAAACCCTCGGCGAGCTGATCGCCGACTGCGCCCACATCCCGTCCGCGCTGCAGGTCAAAAAGCCCGGCGCCGAGAACCTGCCGCTCCCCCGGGAGGCGGCGGCACCGTGGAGCGTCGACGACGCCTGCCACGCCCAGGTCGCGGACCTGGACGCTTACGTCTGACCGGCTCGAGCCCCGGCAGCGCGTCCGGACTCGCCCAGCACACGAAGAGAGGGCCCCCGCCGTCACCGGCCGGGGCCCTCTTCACGTTCCGCGTTCTGCCGAGCCGGGGCTCAGTGGAAGCTGTCGCCGCAGGCGCAGGACCCGGTGGCGTTCGGGTTGTCGATGGTGAAGCCCTGCTTCTCGATGGTGTCGACGAAGTCGATCACCGCGTCCGTCACGTACGGCGCGCTCATCCGGTCGACCGCCACCTGCAGGCCGCCGAAGTCGCGGAAGAGGTCGCCGTCGAGCGTGCGCTCGTCGAAGAACAGCTGGTAGCGCAGGCCCGCGCAGCCGCCGGGCTGGACGGCGATGCGCAGGTGCATGTCATCGCGGCCCTCCTGCTCGAGCAGGGCCTTCGCCTTGGCTGCCGCGGTGTCGGTCAACGTGACGCCGTGGGTTTCCTCGGCGGCTTCGGCCTGCGTCGCGCCGGTCTGCTCAGCGGTCGTCATGGCACTCCCTCTTGGTCGAACTCGGTGCGGGTACTACTCGTGCGCAATTTCCAACGCGAGCCGCGCCCGATCTGTTCCCCCGCATCGTCGCACATCCAACGCACCTGGTGAACAGCGCCGTGACGCCTGCAATACCCTGGTGAGGTGAGGTTCCTGCGCCGAAGCACCACAGACACCGCCGCCGACGACGGCGACGCCATCGAAATCGATGCCGAGACCGGCAAGGCGTCGTACACACCCGGCAAAGGCCGGGCGACGCCGAAGCGGCGGGAAGCCGAGGCGAAGAAGCGGGGACCCGTCGCGCCGCCGCCCACCAGCATGCGTGAGGCGATGAAGCGCAACAAGGAGCTGCGGAAGGCGAACCCGCAGCTCAAGGAGGAGCGCCGCAGCGCCGCGCGCGAGTCCCGCGCCCGGATGATGGCCGGCGACGAGAAGTACCTGCCCGCCCGCGACCGCGGCCCGGTCAAGGCGTACGTGCGCGACCTGGTGGACTCCCGGCGCAACATCCTGGGCCTGTTCATGCCGCTGGCGATCCTGGTCTTCGTGGCGCTGCTGGTGCCGGTGCCCTCGGCGCAGCAGTACATCACCCTGGTCTGCATGGCGATGCTGCTCGTGATGGCCGTCGAAGGCGTGGTGAACGGCCGCCGCATCGGCCGGCTGGCGCGCGAGCGCTTCCCGAAGGAGGCGGTGGGCGTGCGCGGCCTCGGCTGGTACGCCTTCGTCCGGGCGAGCCAGATCCGCAAGCTGCGCGTGCCGAAGCCCCGCCTCAAGCCGGGCGAGCCGATCCCGAGCTGACGTCCGGGGCCGGGTTCGTTAGCGGAGCGAACAACTTCGCCTAAGCTGTGGGTCATGGAGTTTCGACGACTTGGCCGCAGCGGCCTCAACATCAGTGAGATCTCCTACGGCAACTGGCTCACGCACGGTTCCCAGGTCGAGGAGGAGCAGGCCCAGGCCTGCATCAAGGCGGCGCTCGAGGCGGGCATCACCACGTTCGACACCGCCGACGTCTACGCCAACACCGCCGCGGAATCCGTGCTGGGCCGGGGCCTGAAGGGGCAGCGCCGGGAGAGCCTGGAGATCTTCACCAAGGTCTTCTGGCCCACCGGGCCGAAGGGGCCGAACGACAAGGGCCTCTCCCGCAAGCACATCCTGGAGTCGGCGAACGCGTCGCTCCAGCGGCTCGGCACCGACTACCTCGACCTCTACCAGGCGCACCGGTTCGACCGGAGTGTGCCGCTGGAAGAGACGATGCTCGCCTTCGCCGACCTGGTGCGCCAGGGCAAGGTGCTCTACGTCGGCGTCTCGGAGTGGACGGCGGAGCAGATCACCCGGGGCGCGGAGCTGGCCCGTGAGCTGAAGGTCCCGTTCGTCTCGAACCAGCCGCAGTACTCGATGCTGTGGCGTGTGATCGAGTCGCAGGTGGTGCCGGCGTCCGAGCGCGAGGGGCTGAGCCAGATCGTCTGGTCGCCAATCGCGCAGGGCGTGCTCACCGGCAAGTACAAGGCCGGGCAGCCGCTGCCCGCGGGCTCGCGCGCGACCGACGAGAACGGCGGCGCGAACACGGTCAAGGGCTTCCTGAACGACAAGACGCTCACCGCTGTCGCCAAGCTGGAGCCGCTGGCGGCCGAGGCCGGGCTGAGCATGGCGCAGCTGGCCGTGGCGTGGGTGCTGCAGAACCCGAACGTCGCCTCGGCGATCATCGGCGCGTCCCGCCCCGAGCAGGTGCACGAGAACGTGAAGGCGGCCGGGGTGAAGCTCGAGCCGGAGCTGCTCACCGCGATCGACGAGGCCCTCGAGGACGTCGTGGAGCGCGACGCCTCGCTGACCCGCAGCCCCTGATCAGCGGCTCAGCAGCCGCTCGGCCACCAGCAGGTCGTGCGGGTAGGTGATCTTCAGGTTCTCCGCGCCGCCGGGCACCCAGCGCACCGGCAGCGCGGAGAACCGCTCCATGCACGAGGCCGTGTCCGTGCCGAGGAACCCCTCGGCGTCGGCCTGTTCGTACGCCGCGAGCAGCGGCCCGGCGCGGAAGCCCTGCGGGGTCTGGACGCGGATGGCGCCCGGGACCCGGGCCGACACCGTCTCGCCGCCGGTCACCGCGACCACGTCGTCGGCGGCCAGGCCCGGCACCGCTCCCCCGTGCTCCCGCGTCCCGGCGAGCACGTCGGCGATCAGCTCGGGCGAGGCCAGCGGCCGGGCGGCGTCGTGCAGCAGCACGGCATCCACGCTGCCGTCGGCGATTCGCGGAGCGAGGTGGCGCAAGGCATTCAGCTCCGAAGCCTGGCGCGTCGCCCCGCCCGGCACGATTTCGACCGGACCGGGGTGCGCAGCCAGCACCTCGTCGGCCAGCTCGGCGTCCTGCGGCCGGATGACCAGCACGAGCACGCCCACGTCGGCCACCGCGGCGAACGCCGCCAGCGACCACGCCACCACCCGCCGGCCCGCGACGGGCAGGTACACCTTGTTCAGCTCGGCGCCGACGCGGGTGCCGGCGCCACTGGCCAGCACCACCCCGGCCGCAGTCGTTTCCCGCACGTCGCGCGACCCTACTGGGCCGCGGGCCCCGGCGTGCAGCCGAGCGCACCGGGCGCGATCCGCGGTGGGCGCCGGAGGTTTTCCCGCGGCGGCCGGTAGGTTTGCGTTCGGGTACCCCGGCGAGAGAAGGGCCTGGCGTGGACGCGGACACCAGCATCGAGTTCGGCGAGATCGAGCCGCCCAGCGAGCAGGCCCGGTCGGCGGCGATCGCCTTGCACGGCAAGCTCGTGAAGCCGGCCGGCTCGCTCGGCCGGCTGGAGGAGCTGGGCGTGTGGATCTCGGCCTGCCAGGGACAGGCGCCGCCGCGGCCGTTCACTCGGCCGCGGGTGGTCGTCTTCGCGGGTGACCACGGGATCGCGCAGAGGGGCGTCTCGGCTTATCCCGCCGAGGTGACCTCGCAGCTCGTCGGCACCATGCTCACCGGCGGTGCGGCGATCAACGTGCTCGCGGCCGCGGCCGGCGCCAGCGTGCGCGTGGTCGACATGGCCGTGGACACCGGGGAATCGGCCATGCGGTCGATCGGCGAGTTCAAGGTCCGCCGCGGTTCGGGCTCGATCGACGTCGAGGACGCCCTCACCGACGACGAAGTCCGCGCCGCCGTGCGCGCCGGCATCGCGATCGCCGACAGCGAGGTGGACGGCGGCGCCGACCTGCTCATCGCGGGCGACCTGGGGGTCGGCAACAGCACCCCGGCGTCCGTGCTGGTCGCCGCGCTGACCGGCAGCGAGCCGGTGGCCGTGGTCGGCCGCGGCTCCGGCATCGACGACAACGCGTGGATGCGCAAGGCCGCCGCGGTCCGCGACGCGCTCCGCCGCGCCCGCGCGGTCCTCGCCGACCCGCTGGCGCTGCTCCGCACCTCCTCGGGCGCCGACCTCGCCGCGATGGCCGGTTTCCTGGCCCAGGCGGCGGTCCGCCGCACGCCCGTGGTGCTCGACGGCCTCGTGGTCTGCGCCGCCGCGCTGGTGGCCGAGGAACTGGCGCCCGGCGCGCGTCGCTGGTGGATGTCCGGCCAGCTGACCGGAGAGCCCGCGCACGCGCTGGCCCTGGAGCACCTCGACCTCGGCGGCCTGCTGGACCTCGACGTCCGCCTCGGCGAGGGGACCGGCGCCGTCACCGCCCTGCCGTTGCTGATGATGGCGGCCCGGGTGCTGGCCGAGATGACCACCCACGAGCAGTCCGG
>DASXYS010000054.1:0-19899 GCA_036502365.1 Amycolatopsis sp. | reverse complement strand
CTGAGACCGGCCCGGCACGACGAAGGGCCGGCACCTTAACGGCTGCCGGCCCTTCGTGAAAGCCTGGGAAAAATCAGATAACCGTGACCGAGGTGGCCTGCGGTCCCTTCTGGCCCTGCCCGATCTCGAACTCCACGCGCGCGTTCTCCTCAAGGCTGCGGAATCCGTTGCCCTGGATCTCGGAGTAGTGCACGAACACGTCGCCACCGCCGGAGTCCGGCGTGATGAAGCCGAAGCCCTTCTCGGCGTTGAACCACTTCACGGTGCCTTGCGTCATAGAAATCTCCACCACTGAAAAACGAAATCGAGATGCCACCTCGGCATCCGGGTCGAGAACCGACGGTTTGATCTTCCCGTGAAGGAGAACCACTACGCCCGCTGCATCTTGCGAGCGTGGCTGCGGGACGTACCCACCGCACGAACACAAAACAAGACCTTCGACAGTAAAGCACGCCCGGCCGCCGGACGCCATACCTCTCGTCGAATGAGGGCGAGGCCCCGGAATCCGCCCTTTGCGTCCACAGTGTACGTCCTTTATGGACAGGTGATGATCTTGTTGCACGGTCAGCGATTCGACCGCGGGAACCGGTGGTCCGGCGTGTCCCGCCCGAGCAGCTCGGTGTACTGCGCCTGCCACGACTCCTCCGTCGCGAGCAGGTCGGCGAGGCGCTGGGCCCACGCGGCACCGGGCGGCGGGGCGGCCGTGAGGTGGGCCTCGGTCTCCGCCCGGGCCTTGAGCCATTCGCCGAGCGTCGGATCGAGCGACGGGCCAGCGTCTTCTTCGGGCATGGAGGAGACCCTACTGCCTGTTCTGCCCCGAAGTGCCTGCTTACTGGTGCCGCCGGGTACGGCTCGTGTAGCGTCATCGCGGTCGAGAACATCCCGCGCGCCGGCATCAGGGCCGGCGTCGTCGTCGGCCGGCAGTCCCGCCCGTGGCAGGCGGACACCCCGGTCGCCGGGCCCCTTCGATCTCGGCGAGGAGCCGCATGCGCTCGGAACGACGTCCCCTTTCTCTGGAAACCAGTGAGTTCGCCCGTGCCCGCGCTTCGGCTGAAGTCGGCCTGCGAACCCAGCGCGACCAGGCGGTCCGCACCGTGGCAGGCAAGGCCCATGACGCACAGGACCTGCGTGGCCTCCTCGCCATGCTCGGCCTCGACGCCGCCGGCCAGCGCGCCGACGCTTAGCCAGGCAGCAATTCCGGAGACGGGGCCCTGGCCCCGCTCCTAGGGTGGCGGGTGTGGAACCCATCGTCACCCACCTCGAGCTGACCGCCCTCGACGGGCTGCGCCCCGCCGCACCCGTCGGGGGCTTGGCGCTCGAGGCCATCACCGCGAAGTCCCCGCTGATCCGGGAGCTCCACGTCGGCATCGGCGCCCGGCACGACTGGCCCAGCGTGTCCCGGTCGGACGAGGACTGGGCCCGGTGGCTCGCCCACCCGCTGCGCCAGTACCGCCTCGTCCGCCACGGCGGCGTGGCCGTCGGCATCGCGGACTTCGAGCCCCAGCCCGGCGGCGACGTCGAGATCACCACCTTCGGCCTGCTGCCGGAGCACGTCGGGAAGCGGCTGGGCGGCTACGCGCTCACCCTCGTCGTGCGCGCGGCGTGGGAAGCGGCCCCGGCCGACGACGTGCCCGTGCGCCGCGTCTGGCTGCACACCTCGACACAGGACCACCCGCACGCCCTGCCGAACTACCTCCGCCGCGGCTTCCGCTCGTTCCGCACCAGCTCGGTGGCGGGCTGAGCCCGCACCGTCCTCGCAGCAGGATCAGACCAGCCAGGCCGTCGCGTCCGGCGGGAGCCGTCCGTCCACCAGCGGGCTGCTGGACAGCAGTAACTCGCCGGGAGGCAGCGCGATCGAGCTGGCCGAGGTGTTCAGCGCGCAGATCACCCCGCCCTTGCCGCGGCGGAACGCGAAGCAGCCCGCGGGCGCGCCGTACCACTCCAGCTCGTCGCCGACCCGGAACGCGGGGTGGCTCTTGCGCAGTTCGACGGCTCGCCGGTACAGCGACAGCGTCGAGTCGCCGTCCTCCAGCTGCCGTTCGACGGTCAGGTCCGCCCACGACGCCGGCATCGGCAGCCACGTGCGCGGGTTGCGCGAGAAGCCGAACGGCGGCAGGTCGCCGTCCCACGGCATCGGCACGCGGGCGGCGTCACGGCTGAATTCCGGGCCCTGCGTGCGTGCCCGCGGGTCCTGCATCGCCCCGGGCGGCAGCTCGACGTTCTCGAGCCCCAGCTCTTCGCCGTTGTACAGGTAGACCGCGCCGGGCAGGGCCAGCTCCACCAGCGCCATCGCCCGCGCGCGCCGGACGCCGGCCGGCCCGCCGCCGTACCGGCTCGCCGTGCGCCAGACGTCGTGATTGCTGAGCGTCCAGGTCGCGGGCGCGCCTGCCGCGCGCGGCACGGCCAGCGAGCGCTCGATCGAGGTCCGCATCGCGTCGGCGTCGAAGTGGGTGAGCACCAAGCGGAAGTTGAACGCCAGGTGCAGCTCGTCCGGGCGCAGGTACCGGGCCAGCCGCTCCTCGTCGTTCACCCAGATCTCGCCGACGGCCATGGTGTCCGGGTGCTCGTCGAGCACCTTGCGGATCATCTGGTGGATCTCGTGCACGCCATCGTTGTCGAAGCGCGGATCGTCCACAGTGTCCCCGCCGAAACCGGCCTTGGACACGTCCATGTCGGGCAGGCCCGGCGGCTTGGCCATGCCGTGCGCGACGTCGATGCGGAACCCGTCGACGCCGCGTTCGAGCCAGAACCGCAGCGTGCGCTCGAGGTCGTAGCGGACCTCGGCGTCGGCCCAGTTGAGGTCCGGCTGCTGCGGCGCGAACAGGTGCAGGTACCACTGCCCGTCCGGCACCCGGGTCCAGGCCGGGCCGCCGAACACGCTGACCCAGTTGTTGGGCGGCTCGGCGCCGTCCGGGCCGCGCCCGTCGCGGAAGACGTAGCGCTCGCGCTCCGGGCTGCCCGGGGCGGCGGCCATCGCGGACTTGAACCAGGCGTGCTGGTTGCTGGTGTGGTTCGGGACCACGTCCACGGTCACCTTGATGCCGCGCTTGTGCGCCTCGGTGAGCAGCACGTCGAAGTCGCCCAGCGTGCCGAACATCGGGTCGACGTCGCGCGGGTCCGCCACGTCGTACCCGTGGTCGGCCATGGGGGAGCGGTAGAACGGCGTGAGCCAGAGTGCGTCGACGCCCAGCAGCTCCAGATAGCCGAGCCGGCTGCGGATGCCCTCGAGGTCGCCGACGCCGTCGGCGTCGGAATCGGCGAACGAGCGCACGTACAGCTGATAGAAGACGGCGTTGTGCCACCAGGACGGCCGGGGCCCGGCCTCCGGTGGCCGTCGCCCCGCCACCCGACGTCGCATCACACGAAGCTGTTCATCATGCTGTGTGCCGCCATTTCGAGGTACGCCCACAGCTGCTGGCGGTAGGGCTCCTCGAGGTTCTCTTCGTCCACGGCGATCCGGATCGCGCGCAGCCAGGCGTCCCGCTCGATCGGGCCGATCTTGAACGGCGCGTGCCGCATCCGCAGCCGCGGGTGGCCGCGCCGGTCCGAGTAGGTGTGCGGGCCGCCCCAGTACTGCATGAGGAACAGCCGGAAGCGCTCCTCGGCCGGGCCGAGGTCCTCCTCCGGGTACAGCGGGCGTAGCACCTCGTCGGTCGCCACCTCGGCGTAGAACCGCGCCACGATCCGGCGGAACGTCGGTTCACCGCCAACGGCTTCGTACAGGCTCGCCGGGTCCGGGCCACTCACAGTCGACACTCCTCCATCTTGCCTTGCCGAGCGCTACTTGTCGGCGGCCGGTGCCGAGGACATGAAACGGCCGAGTGGCGGTTCGAAGCCCGCCTCCTCCAGCGCGCCGAGCAGCTGCCCGCGCAGCGCCCGCTGCACCGCCCACTGCTTGCCCGGCCGGACCTTCACCGTCAGCCGCAGCTCGATGCCCTCCGGCGTGACCTTCTCCACGCCGAGCATTTCCGGCGGCTCCAGCACGTTCACCGCCAGCAGATCGCTTTGGGTGGCCTTCGTCGTGGCATCCATGAGCACGGCGGTCGCCCGGTCGACGTCGGCGGAGTAGCTGAGCGGCACGTCCACCACCGCGACGGCGAAGCCCTGGCTGGAGTTGCCGACGCGCAGCACCTCGCCGTTGCGGACGTACCAGACGGTGCCCTGCAGGTCGCGCAGGGTGGTGATGCGCAGGCCCACGGCCTCGACCGTGCCGGTGGCCGGGCCGATGTCCACGACGTCGCCGACGCCGTACTGGTCCTCGATCATCATGAACATGCCGGACAGGAAGTCGCGCACCAGGTTTTGCGCGCCGAACCCGATCGCCACGCCGAGGATGCCGGCGGTGGTGATGATCGGCGCGAGGTCGACGCCCAGCTCGCCCAGCACGAGGATGAACGCCAGGCCGTAGATCAGGAAGGTGCTCATCGAGCGCAGCACCGAGCCGATGGTCTTCGCCCGCTGGCGGCGGCGCTCCACCACGGCCGGGCCGAGCACGTCGGGCGCGCGCTCGCGCAGCGGTTTCAGCAGCGCGGGGATCTTGCCGCTGCTACCCGGCAACGTCGTCACGCGGTCGATCAGCCGCCGTGTGAGATACCGCACCAGGAACGCGACGACCAGGATGAAGATGATCCGCAGCGGCTTGGTCACGAGCCAGCCCGCCGAGCCGGCGAGCCACTCGTTGTGCGTGATCGAAAAGACCTGCGAGCACCAGGTGCTGGCGTCCGATATGCACGCCGGCGGGGCGCTGAGCACGACATTCACGAGCTGGAACTGTCCTTCCTGCATTGCTGGCTCCCCCACGCCGGATGACGGGCACGTGACACGTCATCGAAGACAGGTGCGCCGGGGGGGCGATGTGTGGTCGACTATGCCTGCACCGGTGGAGGTGGTCGAGTGCCAGACCGACAACCCATCCCCCTCGGCGGCTCCGGCCAAGCCATGGCCGACCAGCTGCCGGAGGCGGTCCTGCGTGCCTGCCCGGGAGGTTCCGCATCCGGCGGAGCGGTCCCGGCCGGGCCGGGGACCCGACCAGGGGGTGTTTCCCGTCCGCCCGGCCAGCGTAGAGGCCGGGACCCGGCGACCCCGTCCTGGGGCCGCCGTCGCGTACTGCTGCTGAACGCGACTTTCGAGCCCCTCACCGCCCTGCCGCTGCGGCGGGCCGTGGTGCTGGTGATGTGCGGCAAGGCCGAGGTGGTGCACGGCGACCCGGGCGGCGTCGAACTGCACGCCGCGACCGTCTCGCTGCCCGTCCCCTCGGTGATCCGGCTCAGCACGTACGTGCGCGTGCCCTACCGCGCCAAGGTGCCGCTGACCCGGGCCGGGCTGATGCACCGCGACCGGTACCGCTGCGCCTACTGCGGCGGGCGGGCCGAGACGATCGACCACGTCCTCCCGCGCAGCCGGGGCGGGCCGCACAGCTGGACGAACTGCGTCGCCTGCTGTGCCAAGTGCAATCACCGCAAGGCCGACCGGCTCCTCTCGGAGATCGGCTGGCGGCTGCGCGTGGTCCCGCGCGCGCCGCACGGCCCGCACTGGCGCCTGCTCGCGCACTCCACGGAAGCGGACCCGCTCTGGCGGCCGTACCTGGGTTCCGCGGCCTGAACGGTCCCGGAAACGTCGGCGCCCCGGCCGCCTGATGGCGACCGGGGCGAGCCGGTGAACCTGCTTGACGCGACGGCTGCCGTCGCGCGCTCAGTCCCGTCGGGCGGTGTCTCAGGCGGCGAGCGCGAAGTCGGCCTGGCTGGTGACGCGGGTGCCCATGGTGACGCGCGTGCCGTTGGTGACCCGGGTGCCACGGGTGACCCGGGTGCCTCGCGTGACGCGGGTCCCGCAAGTGACCCGGGTGCCGGCCGTGACCCGCGTGCCGCGGGTGACCCTGGTGCCCCGGGTGACGCGGGTTCCGTTGGTCACGCGGGTGCCGCGCGTGACGCGGGTCCCGCAAGTGACGCGAGTGCCGGCCGTGACCCGTGTACCGCGGGTGACGCGTGTACCGCGGGTAACCCTTGTGCCTGACGTCACTCGGGTACCGGGCGTGAATTCGGTGTCGGTGGGTGACGAAACGGTCTCGTTACTCGCCTGAGCGGGGGTCTGAACGCTCTGCATGACGTGGCCTCCTGGGACCGGTGCGTTACCTGCTGGGGCTGAGGAGCGGGGCGCAAGGCCCGTACAGGTGAAAAAGCTACGAGGATTTCAAGGTTCCGACAAGACGGCAGCGACCGGTACGGCCGCCTGTACGTTGAGTTGCAACCTTTCGGCCCGCCCGGCTTCGGCTCAACGTGCCAGCGCGGGCGGGCCAAGCGGCGGACGGGCGTTCTCCGACGACGAACGGTCGCCTCCCGGCGCGGCGCCGCGCGGTGATCGCCGGGGCCATCCGATACGCTCACCGCCGTGAACGTTGTCGAGACGATCCTGGTCTACGCGGTCATCCCCTTGGCCATCTACTTGGTGGTCGGAGCGGCCACCCTGCGGAAGAAGTTCTCGGGGACGCCGCGTTACCGGCCAGGTCAGCCGTGGGAGTACCCCGCGATGTGGTGGAGCGCCAACCCGGACGGCGTCGGTGCCGGGCACCGGGCGACCGGTGTGGACAGTGCGGCGCCCGCGGGCGCCCCGACCGCGGCAGGAGGCGCTCGTGGCACCTGGTGAACTCGCGCACTCGTCCACCGCGGTGGACGTGGCAGAGAAAGACCTGCCGTTCGGCGAGGTCGTGACCGGCAGCGGCCGCCGTTCGGCCGCGAAGATGTACGAGCCGGTCGCGCCGGCCGTGCCGTTCACGGTGCAGCAGCTGGCGCGCCTGGACGAGGCGCTGACGTTCGCGAGCCGGGAGACCGGCCTGGACTTCAGCGTCTACCTGGGCGACCTCGGCGAGGACACCCGGGCCGGCGCGGAGAAGCTGCACGCGGGCACGGACGACCCGGCGAACGCCGTGCTGGTGGCTGTGTCCCCGGCGCAGCGGGCGATCGAGATCGTCACCGGGACGCACGCTTACCAGCGGGTGGCCGACCGCGGCGCCAAGCTCGCCGTGGCCAGCATGGTCGCCTCCTTCAAGGAGGGTGACCTGGTCGGCGGGCTGGTGAACGCCCTGCGCATGCTCAGCGACCAGGCCGGGCTTGCGCCGAAGCACTGACGCCGCACCCTGAAACGCCCGAAGGGGACCCCCTCACCCGAGGAGGTCCCCTTCGTCGTTGCCGGAACTGCTCGTGAGTGGCTATGACGGTTCTAACCGGCACAGCCACTCACGAGTCAGCTTCAGGCCTGGCTGTCGAACTCCCGGGCGGCGAGCGCGCGGAGGATGCCCGCGCGGCCTTCCGAGACCAGCCGCCGCAGCGCGGCCGGGTGGTCGCCCGCGAGCCATTCGTCCGACGCGGTCACGGCCGCGGGCTCCACGGCCCACGACGGGTATAGCCCGATAGCCGTCGGCTGGGCGCGCTCGCTGGACCGCCGCGCCCACACCTCGTCGATCACCTCGAAGTACTTGCCGACGTACTCGCCCAGCAGGCCCTTCTGGCCCGGGTGCGAGAAGCCCGAGATGAGCGAGTCGCTGACCGCGTTGGGGATCTCGTCGTCGAAGATGGCGCGCTGCCAGGCGTCGGCCTTGGCCTCGGCCGTCGGCTGCAGGGCACGGGAGCGCTCCGCGTGCCGTCGTCCCGCGGCGGTGTCGTCCTTGGCCAGCTCCGCGTCGATCTCGGCCGGGCCCGCCTTGCCGTGCGCCACCAGCGCGTGCAGCAGGCGCCAGCGCAGGTCGGTGTCGACGGTGAGGCCCGGCAGCGGGGCCGAGCCGTCCAGCCAGCCCGCGATGATGCCCAGCGTGCGCTCGTCGAGCACGCCGCCGGCCAGCGAGTTGGCAAACGCCAGCTGGTGGTCCGAGCCCGCCTCGGCGGCCTGCGCCAGCTCCAGCACACGGCCGGTCAGCGCCGGCCAGCCCTGCTCGACGGCCCACTTCTGGTCGGCGTAGGAGTTCAGCGCCGTCTGCGCCTGCAGCAGCAGCCGCTGCACGACGCCGACCTCGCTCTCGGCGTGGATGCCGCGCGCCACCAGCGTCACGAAATCGCGTGCCTTCAGCTCGGCCTCGCGCGTCATCTCCCAGGCCGCCGACCAGCACAGCGTGCGCGGCAGCGGGTCGTCGATGTCGGAGATCCGGTCGATCAGCGTGGTCAGCGACGCCGGGTCGAGCCGCATCGTGCAGTAGGTCAGGTCGTCGTCGTTGACCAGGACGAGCTTGCCGGCCGGCTTGCCGACCAGCCCGGGCACCGGGGTGCGCTCGCCGTCGACGTCCAGCTCGACCCGCTCGGTGCGGACGATCCGGCCTGCGGCGTCCTCGTCGTAGACGCCGACCGCGACCCGGTGCGTGCGCAGCTCGCCCGCCCCGGGCTTGGCGCCGGACTGCACCACCGCGAACGAAGCGAACGTGCCGTCGGCCGCCACCTCGTACCGCGGGCTCAGCGAGTTCAGCCCGGTGGTCTCGAGCCACTGCGCGCTCCACCACGACAGGTCGCGCCCGGACGCCTCCTCCAGCGCCGCCAGCAGGTCGGCCAGCGTGGCGTTGCCCCAGGCGTGCTTGCCGAAGTAGACCTTCAGCCCGTCGAGGAAGTGCTCGATGCCGACGTAGGACACCAGCTGCTTGAGCACGCTGGCGCCCTTGGCGTAGGTGATGCCGTCGAAGTTCACCTCGACCGCGTGCAGGTCGACGATGTCGGCCGCGATCGGGTGCGTCGAGGGCAGCTGGTCCTGCCGGTAGGCCCACGACTTCTCGATGTTCGCGAAGCTGGTCCAGGCGTTCTTGTACTCGGTGGCCTCGGCCTGGGCGAACACGCTGGCGAAGGTCGCGAACGACTCGTTCAGCCACAGGTCGTCCCACCAGCGCATGGTGACCAGGTCGCCGAACCACATGTGCGCCATCTCGTGCAGCAGCGTCTCGGCGCGCCGCTCGTAGGCGTAGCGCGTGACGCGGCTGCGGAAGACGTAGTCCTCGAGGAAGGTGACCGCGCCAGCGTTCTCCATCGCGCCCGCGTTGAACTCCGGCACGAACAGCTGGTCGTACTTGGAGAACGGGTAGGGCGTGCCGAACTTCTCGTGGTAGAAGCCGAATCCCTGCTTGGTCTCCGCGAACAGCCGGTCCGCGTCCATGTGCTCGGCGAGCGACGCGCGGCAGTAGATGCCGAGCGGGATGGTGCGGTGGGCGTCGGAGAACTCGTCGCGCCACTCGGCGTACGGGCCGGCGATCAGCGCCACCAGGTAGGTGGAGATCCGCTCGGACACCGCGAACACCGTGTGCCGGGCGCCGTCGGAGGTGTCCTCAGCGGACTCGGCCAGCGCGTTGGAGACGACCTTCCAGTCACGCGGGGCGCGCACCGCGACCCGGTAGACCGACTTGAGGTCGGGCTGGTCGAAGCAGGCGAACATGCGCTTGGCGTCGGCCGTCTCGAACTGCGTGTAGAGGTACACGCCGTCGTCGACCGGGTCGACGAACCGGTGCAGGCCCTCGCCGGTGTTGGTGTACTGGCAGTCCGCGGTCACCACCAGCTCGTTGCCGGCCGCGAGCGCGGGCAGCGGGATGCCCTTGTCCTCGACGTAGGCGCTCACGTCGAGCTCGGTGCCGTTGAGCACAGCGGACCGGACGCCGTCGGCGATCAGGTCGATCCAGGACGACTCGCCGGGCCGGGCGCTCGAGAATCGCACGGTGGTGGTGGAGAGGAAGGTCTTCTCCCCGGGACCGCCGTGGCCGTCGGTCAGGTCCAGCTCGATGTCGTAGGAGGCGACATCCAGCAGGCCGGAGCGCTGCTTGGCTTCGTCACGAGTCAGGTTGGGGGCGGGCACTGGCACCTCTGGTCGTCGATTTCGGTTACGGTTTTCAGGCTGCAGAGCATCCAATCATGAGAGCTGCCCGGCGGGCGACAAGGGAACAACCGGGGCAACCGCGGGCGTTGCGTCACGATGTGGGGACCAGCCCCACGCGTCAGAGGTGTACCCGCCCACCGTCAGAGCCACGCCCAGGAGCAAGCCAGATGACTTCGACACCGCAGTCCACCAGGGTCGACTTCTACTTCGACCCGATCTGCCCGTTCGCGTGGATCACCTCCCGCTGGATCCTCGAGGTGGAAAAGCACCGCGACCTCGACCTGCACTTCCGGATCATGAGCCTTTCGCTGCTGAACTCCGGGCGCGAAGACCTGCCGCAGGCGTACAAGGACCTGCTCGACGAGGGCTGGGGCCCGGTGCGCGTGGCCACGGCGCTCGCCCAGTCGCAGGGCGAGGAGGCGCTGCGCGGCTACTACACCGAGTTCGGCACGCGCTACCACAACCAGGGCAACAAGGACCGGCTTGCCGTGGTCAAGGAAGCCCTCGCCGCCATCGGCGCCCCGCCCGAGCTGATCGAGGCCGCGAGCTCCACCGAGTACGACGAGGCGCTGTCGAAGAGCCACCACGAGGGCATGGACCCGGTGGGCATGGACGTCGGCACGCCGACCATCCACATCGACGGCGTCGCGTTCTTCGGCCCGGTGCTCAGCTCGATCCCGCGGGGCGAGGACGCGCTCAAGGTGTTCGACGGCGCCCGCGCGCTCGCCAGCTACCCGGACTTCTTCGAACTCAAGCGCACCCGCACCGGTGAGCTGAACTTCGACTGAAGCTCAGGGGGTTTCCAGCGCGGCCCGGGTGACGTCGGCGGGGTAGGGCGAGGCGGCGAGCGCCTCGTCCAGCCCCGTGTCCCCGGCCGTGACGGCGGCTTTCAGCTCGTTCAGCCGGCGCAGCCCATCGCGGTGCTCGCGGACGAAGCCGGGCCCGACGGCGTCGCCGTGACCGGGCACCACGATCCGCGGCTCCAGCGCGAGGATCGCGTCCAATGCGACGGGCCAGCCGGGCAGGTCGGTTTCGTCGCTGAACGAGCCCGTGGTGAAGCCGTCCGGCCCGTGCTCGACGACGTCGCCGGCGAAGACGACTCCCGCGTCCGGCACGTGCATTACCAGGTCGTGGTCGGTGTGCGCCGGGCCGGGGTGGACGAGCACGGCGGTGCGGCCGCCGAGGTCCAGTTCCTCCCGGGTGGGGACGAGCCGGTCGGGCGGCATGATCCCGGTTCGCGTGAGCGCGTCGGCGATCCCGGGCTTTCCTTCCTTGAGGTAGTGCGCGACCCAGCTGGCCTTCGCTGCTTCGCCGTGGTCGACCAGCTCGCGCAGGCAACGCGGGTGCGCCCAGACGTCGCAGGGCAGGAACGCCGTGGTGCCGTAGCTGTGGTCGAAGTGCGCGTGCGTGTAGACGACGCTCCACGGCAGATCCGTCAGCTCCCGGATCCCGGCGGCCAGCTGCGCGCCCTGGTCGACGTCGCCGCCGGTGTCGATCACCAGGCACCGTTCGGCGCCGATCACCAGCCCCGTGGTCAGGTCCAGCTCCTCGTGACGACTCAGGTGCACGCCGTCGGCGAGCTCGGTCCAGCTCATGTTCCCTCCAGAATTCCTTGGGACAGCACGGGTGCGGTCTCACTGATGTCCACCTGCGCGGCCAGGGTGACGTCGGATTCGTGGCCGGTCGCGGCCAGCTCCCGGCCGGAAGAGCAGTCCCGCAGCGCGGCGGCGATGTCCGTGGCCGCGTAGGCCGCCGCGGCCAGCGCCGCTTCCGCCGAGGCCGACCGGCCCCACTGCCGCAGCGCGGCGACGATCGCGCCTGCCCCCAGCTGATCCTCGACGCACGGCCGTAGCGGGCCGAATTCCTTGCCCTCGCCCAGCATGTCGACGCCCCAGCGCTCGCCGCCCGGGATCACGCCGATCGCGCGGCCGTCCGCCAGTTCGTGGGCCTTCGCGGCGATCGCGGACGCGTTGCGCAGGCAGCCGGCGAGCACGTGCGCGCCCGTTGCGGCGGCCGCGGCGCAGAGCGTGGCGCCATTGGGGGAGGGCAGCGCGAGCAGGGTCCCGGAGGGGATCTCCGTCACAGAAGAAGGCCGCAGCGTCCACGCGCCCTCGCCCGCGACGACGGCGCCGGCTTCGCGCGCTTGGGCGACTCCGCGCTCGTCGCGCCAGCGCACCGGCAGCACCCGGCCACCGCGCGAAGTGACGAGATCCGTGGTGGTGCTGAAGGAAAGTACGTCAACCACCACCAGCACGGCGCACGAATCGCCCAGCGCGGCGACGCCCTCACCACCCCATTCGAGCCGCACGTCGCTGCCCGGCTGCGCCCAGATGCCCACCCCCGGAGCATGCCGGACGCCGCGGGTGATGGCAGACTCCGGCCTGTGCGTGTCTACTTGGGATCCGACCATGCCGGTTTCGAGCTGAAGAACCACCTTGTGCGCCATCTCGGCGAGCAGGGGCACGAGATCGTCGACGTCGGTCCGCACGTCTACGACGCGGCTGACGACTACCCGGCCTTCTGCGTGGCCACGGCGCTGCGCGTGGTCGCCGACGAGGGCAGCCTCGGCATCGTGGTGGGCGGTTCCGGCAACGGCGAGCAGATCGCCGCCAACAAGGTGCCCGGCGCCCGCGCGGGCCTGGGCTGGAGCGTCGAGACGGCGAAGCTGTGCCGCGAGCACAACCACGCCCAGCTGCTCGGCGTCGGCGCGCGGATGCACACGGTCGAGGAGGCCACGGCGATCGTCGAGGCGTTCCTGGCCACGCCGCCGTCGCCGGACGAGCGCCACGGCCGCCGCGTCCAGCAGCTGCTCGACTACGAGCGCACCGGCACCCCGCCGCCCCTGCCGGAGGCCTGATGCCCGAGGGGCACACGCTCCATCGGCTGGCCCGCCTGCACAAGCGCCGGTACGGCGGCGCGCCCGTCGAAGTGAGCAGCCCGCAGGGCCGGTTCGCGGACGAGGCCGCGCGGCTCGACGGGCAGGTGTTCGTGTCGGCCGAGGCATACGGCAAGCACCTGTTCCACCACTACGGTCCACAGGGGACAGTGCACGTCCACCTCGGCCTGTACGGCACGTTCAACGAGGTGCCGCTGCCCGCGACCGAGCCCGTGGGCCAGGTGCGGATGCGGCTGGTCGGCCGGACCCACTGGGCCGACCTGCGCGGGCCCACCCGCTGCGAGCTGCTCGACGCCGCCCAGGTGGACGCGCTGAAGGCACGCCTGGGCCCCGATCCGCTGCGCCGCGACGCGAAGCCCGACCTCGCGTGGGAGCGGATCTCGCGCTCCCGCACCTCGGTGGCCGCGCTGCTGATGGACCAGGCGGTGCTGGCCGGCGTCGGCAACGTCTACCGCGCCGAGGTGCTCTTCCGCCACGGCGTCGCCCCGATGGTCCCCGGCCGCGCCCTCGACCGTGGCCTGTGGGACGAGATGTGGGCCGACCTGGTGACCCTGATGCGCCACGGCGTGCGCGTCGGGCGCATCGACACGGTGGCGCCGGAGCACATGCCCGCCGCGCAAGGCCGCGCCCCGCGCGAGGACCGCCACGGCGGCGAGGTGTACGTCTACCGTCGCGCCGGGATGCCGTGCCTGGTCTGCGGGACACCGGTCGCGCACCAGGAACTGGTGGGGCGCAACCTTTATTGGTGCCCGAGCTGCCAGCCGGCTTGAGCCCCGATAAGACTCGTGAGTGTTTATGACGGTTAGAACCGTCATAAACACTCACGAGTCCTTCAGGCCGTCCAGCAGCAGGTCGAGCCGTTCCGCCAGCGCGCCGGCCAGGTCGAACGGCGGTGCGTCCTCGGTCAGCCAGCGCCGGAGGGTGTCGCCGTAGATCGCGGTCACCACTTCGGCCACCGTGCGCGGCGTGGGCCCCGCCTTGAGTTCGCCGCGTTCCTGGCCCTGCCGGATCGCGTCGATCGTCGCGTCCGGCACCGGGTGCTGGTGCGCGACCACCTCGTCGTGACGCAGGCTCACGTGCAGCATCCGCGTGAGGGTGCGTTCGCGCTCGTTCATGGCCGCCAGCGCGGCGAAGTAGCGGTGCAGCCGGGTGCGCGCGGGCTCGTCGGAATCGGTGACGGCGAGCAGCTGGTCGCGGCGGTCCTGGCCCCATTCACGCAGGAAGTCGCGCTTGTGCGGGTAATGGTTGAGCACGGTCTGCCGGGCGACGTCCGCCTCCGCGGCGATCTGGTCGATGGTCGTGCCCTCGTAGCCGTGTTCGCCGAACAGCTTCAGCGCGGCCGTCAGCAGCCGCGCCCGCATCCGGGCCCGGTTGGCCTCCCGTCGTCCTGTCGTCACCGGGTCAGCGTACTCAAGTTTAGTCTGAAGGCTAAACTTAGGCTAGAGACCACAGATTTAAGGAGCGCAGCATGCAGGTGGACATCCGCGACAAGGTCATCGTCATCACCGGCGCGGCCCAGGGCCTCGGCCGCACGCTCGCGCTCGGCCTGGCGGCGGAGGGCGCGAGGATCGCGGTGCTGGCCCGCAGCGAGGCCAAGGCCGCCGGCACCGTCGACGAGATCGTCGCCAAGGTGCCCGGCGCGCCGAAGCCGCTCGGCGTGGTCGCCGACGTCTCGGACGAGGACCAGGTCCGCGCGGCCGCCGAGACCGTCGACGCGCACTGGGGCCGGGTCGACGCCCTGATCAGCAACGCCGGCTGGATGCCGCCCAGCGGTTCCATGCGGGTGCTGGACTTCGAGATGACGGACCTGCGCCGCATCGTCGACAGCAACCTGATCGGCTGTTTCCTGGTGACCAAGCACTTCGCGCCGGTGATGATCCGGGGCGGCGGGGGCCGGATCATCTACGTCGGCAGCATGGTCGGCACGCAGTCCGGTCCCGGGGCGGCGGCGTACGGCGCCACCAAGGCCGGGGTGCACCTGCTGAGCAACGTCGTGCACCAGGAACTCGCCGACCAGGGCATCCGCACCGTCGCGCTGGCGCCGGGCCTCACCGACACGCCGGGCATGCGCGCGTCGGTGAACGAGGAGCACATCGCCCGCGTGAGCGCCCGCTACCCGGGCGGGCGTGTCGGGCAGTCCGACGACATCGTGCCGTTCGCCGCGTTCCTGTGCAGCGACGCCGCTTCGCACCTTTCCGGGACGCTGCTGGGAATTCGCCCGATCACCGGCTGAGTCCTGTGTAGACAGAGGGCCCCGCGGCACGCGTGCCGCGGGGCCCTCTCATGACCGGGGATCAGAAGTCGAAGCCGCCACCGCCGTCGAAGCCGCCGCCGTTGAAGCCGCCCCCATCGAAGCCGCCCCCATCGAAGCCGCCGCCGTCGAAGCCGCCCCCATCAAAGCCGCCGCCGTCGAACCCGCCGCCACCGTCGCCGCCGCCGTCGAAGCCGCCGCCATCGCCGCCGTCTCCACCCGCGTCGCCGCCGGAGTCGAGCGCGTCCTGCTGGCCCGCGTCGTAACCCGACTCCCAGGCCGAGGCGCTGGCGATGCCGCCCATGCCGGAGAACATCGCGCTGAACAGGAACATCGAGCCCAGGCCCCAGGCGCCGGCCACCAGCGCGGGCTTCCACCACGGCTCGCTGTACCAGCCCTGCGGCACCGGCCGGCCGGCCACTCGGCCGCCGGGGTAGTAGTACGGGGTGTTCTGGCCGGGTTCCGGCGAGGCCTCGTAGTGCTCGCCCTCGACGTCCACCGCGCGGTGCTCGGTCACCTTGCCGGCGCGCTCGCGCTCGGCCTCCTCCGGCAGTTCGGGGCCGGGGTCCATGCCCATCGCCAGCCGCGCCGCGCGCACGTAGTAGAGGCCCTCGACCGCGGTCTCCTTGACCAGGCGGGCTTGCTCCACCGTGGTCGCCTGCTCCATCTGCGACCCGGCCGCGTTGTACCGCTCGCTCGCGTCGGCCATCGCCTGCTGCGACGCGGTGTCGGTGCCGGTGAGGTTGAGCACCTGGCCGCCGAGGCGTTCGACCAGACGGCGCGCGTCGGCCTTCGCGTCGTCGAGCTCGCGCTGCCGCGCGGCGGCCCGTGACCGGGAGAAGTACAGCCCGCCGCCGACAACGACGACAACGAGCACGATCAACAGGATCGCGGTGCTCATGGGTCACTCCACGTGTTCAGCTGACGCGGCGGCCGCGTGGCCGCCTATGAACCGGACAACGCGGACAGTACCCGGGAGGTTCCCGTGAAGTGACGGGGAGCACCCCGCCCGGCCGATGGCCCCGCAAACTAGAACAGGTTATAGTCCGGGCATGAAGTTCTCCCTGTCGATCGCGATGAACCCCCTCGATCAGCTGGGCGAGCTGGCCCGCGCCGCCGAGGAAGCCGGTTTCTCCTCGATCGTCCTGCCGGACTCGCTGTTCTACTCGGAGCAGGTGTCCGCGGACTATCCCTACACACCCGACGGAAGTCGGTTCTGGACCGCGGACACACCCTGGGTCGACCCGCTGGTCGCGACCGCGTCGATGGGCGCGGTGACCGAGCGCATCGAGTTCTACACCTCCGTGCTCAAGCTCGGCTCGCGCAACCCGGTGCTGCTCGCCCGGCAGGTGAACTCGGTCGCGGCGCTGACCGGCGGCCGGTTCGGCCTCGGGCTCGGCGTCGGCTGGTCGCCGGAGGAGTTCGAGTGGTGCGGCGCGCCGTACGAGAAGCGCGGCAAGCGCGTGGACGAGGCGATCGACGCGATGCGGCTGATCCTCGACGGCGGCATGGTCGAGTACCACGGCGAGTTCTTCGACTTCGACAAGCTGCAGATGAGCCCGACACCGCCGAAGCGGGTGCCGTTCTACATCGGCGGCCACACCGAGGTCGCGCTCCGCCGCGCCGCACGCGTCGCCGACGGCTGGTCCTCGGCGATGATGAAGCTCGACGACCTGCGCACCACCATCGCGCGGCTCAAGGAACTGCTCGCCGAGCGCGGCCGGGAGAACGACCCGTTCGAGTACCAGGCCGTGTGCATCGACCGGTTCGGCCTCGACGGCTACCGTGAGCAGGCCGAGGCGGGGGTCACCGACATCATCACGATGCCGTGGGTGTTCGAAGGCGTCGGCTTCGAGGCCGAGGTCGGCCCGAAGCTCGACGCGATCCGCAAGTTCGGTGCCGACGTCATCGCGAAATTCGGGGAGTGACATGGGAGTCGAGGTCAGCTGGGACGCCGGGGCCGAGCAGCCGGCGGCGCGCGTCGCCGCGTACCGCTCGATGACGGCGGTGACCGCGGGGGACAAGGACGGCTGGCTGGCGCTGTTCGCGCCCGACGCGCTGGTGGAGGACCCGGTCGGCCCGTCGATGCTCGACGAGACGGGCCAGGGTCACGCCGGGCACGAGGGCATCGGGGCGTTCTGGGACAAGACCATCGCGCACGTCGAACGCTTCGAGTTCGTCATCCGCGACTCGTTCGCGGCCGGCGACGAGGTGGCGAACTTCGGCACCATCACCACGTTCCTGCCCGGCGGCTACCGCGTCGACACCGACGGGGTGTTCGTCTACCGCGTCGGTGCCGACGGGCTGATCAAGTCGATGCGCGCGTTCTGGGAGGCCGAGCGCGCGATGGCGACGGCCCGTCAGGTCGGAGAAGCCTGATCAGGTAAGGGTCCGGGCGCCGTCCAGGGGCACGAAAACGCCGGTGACGCGGCGGCCGAGGTCGCTGGCCAGCGCGACGACGGTGTCGGCCACTTCGTCCACAGTGGTCACCGTGCCGGCCGGGGTGACGCCCTGGATCCGCTGGATCATCTGCTCCTGGTGCGGCCCGGCGTTCGCGTCGGTCGGCACCAGGCCGGGCGCGACGGTGTTGACGCGGATGCCGTCCGGCGCCAGCTCCACCGCGAGCGAGCGGGCCACAGCGTCCTGCGCGCTCTTGGCCACGGAGACCTCCGCCGCCCCCGGCGTCGAGGAGTGCGTGGCGGACGCGCCGATGAACACGATCGACCCGCCGCCGCGCCGCCGCATCTGCGGCACGACGAAGTGGCAGGGCAGCAGCGCGGCATCCAGCGCCGTCGTGGTGACCTCCCGGACGCCGCGGACCCGGTCCAGACTGTCCACAACGGACCCGGTGGCGCGGAACAGTGCGCCGAGCGCGCGGGTGTCGCCGATGACGTTGCAGACGAGCAAGTCGATGTCCCCGAGTGCGGCGCGCGCCTGCTCGGTCATCCGCTCGACCTGCTCCGCGTCGCCGGCATCCCCTTGCATCGCAACGGCTTTGCCGCCGTGGGCGATCACGTGCGCGGTCACTGCCTCGGCCGCCGCCGCGTTCGAGTGGTAGTTCACCGCGACGTCGGCGCCGTGCTCGCCGAGCGCCCGCGCGATCGCCGCCCCGATTCCGCGGCTGCCCCCGGTCACGAACGCGGTCCGTCCCTGCAAGATCCTGGTTGTCACGTTTGGTTCCCCTCCAGCTCGGAACGGAGCGCTCCGTTCCGTATCACGATGTCCGCACTTTAACACCGGCAGCGGGGGTCTCGGCTAGTCTTCGCCCATGACCCGCCGCTCCGACGCCCTCCGCAACGACGACCGTGTCCTGGCCGCCGCCCGTGAGGTCTTCCTCGAGCAGGGCGCCGACGCCCCGGTCTCCGCGATCGCCGCCCGCGCCGGCGTCGGTATGGGCACCCTCTACCGCCGTTACCCGGCGAAGGAGGACCTGATGCGCGAACTGCTCAAGCGGAACATCGTGCAGACCGGCGAAGAGGCGCAACGCGGGCTGGCCGACCCGGACCCGTGGCACGGCTTCACGGCGTTCGTCCACGCCTGCCTCGACGCGGGCCTGTCCGGCGCCCCGTCGCCCGGCAAGGCGTTCCCGGTCACCGACGAGATCCTGGCCGCCAGCCGGGCCGCGCGCGCTCAGGTCCAGCGCCTGGTGACGCGCGCCCAGTCCGCCGGCGTCCTGCGCTCGGACATCACCGCGCACGACGTCGTCTTGCTGCTCACCGAGCTTCGCGGCCGCCCGGAACTGGACGGGATGCGCCCGGCGACGCTGCGGGGGCGCACCCTCGGCATCGTCCTGGACGGCCTGCGCGCGCCGAACGCCACGCCGCTGCCCGGCCCGAAACCGACCTGGGCGACGATCCGGAAACTCTGGGACAACTACCGCTGAGCAGTGAGCAGGCTCAGGCCGCCGTCCAGCAGGCGGGCCGCTTTCCGGACGTCGGCGGTCACCGCGTCGCGGATCTGCGCCGGCGTGCGGACGCCGTCCGCGTACCTGGCCCAGCCGGAGAACTGGATGGGCCAGAGCCCGAGCAGCGCGGTCGCCGCGATCCGCGGCTCCGGGTCGTCGGGGCCCAGCCCGGCCCGTTCGGCGAGGGCTTCGGTGGCGACGGCGGCGAGGCGGTCCATCATGTCGCGCTGGTAGGCGCGCAGGGACGGCGTGCCGGCGATCAGGGCGCCGAAACGCCGGAGCTTCGCGCTGCTCCCGGCGAGGTCCGGCTGGGCGCCGAGCCAGGAGGTCATCGCGTCCAGCTCGCCGGCGAGGATCCGCAGCACGGCGTCGACTGGGGCCAGCCCGGGGTCGGCGAGGGCGCTCCGCAGCGCGTCCATCGCGGCGCCGGGATGGTCCACGATCAGGGCTTCCTTGGTGGGGAAGTAGTTGAAGACCGTCTTCTCCGACACCCCGCAGGCGTCGGCGATCTCGGCGACGCGCACGGCGTCGAAGCCCCGCTCGAGGAACATCTCGGTCGCGGTGTCGGTCAGCTGCTGCCGCATCCGGCGCTTCTTGCGCTCGCGCAGCCCTTCCGGCTTGGCGGAATCCTCCCCGGCCTGGTGCGGGGGCGTCCAGTCCACAGTCCGCGCGATCATGAGGGACAGCGTAGTCCGGTCCTCGTTCACGTTCGGTGATCGTCGGCTGGGACAGCTGGGTCAACGGATGCGGCCGATCGGGTGAAGGAAAGACCCGGCTGCTGGAGGACGGCGCCGGAAGCCGGACGCTGCTTGATAATTGCGACCGTCACTCGCCTGCCAGGATGAGGAGGTCGCCCGCGTGAGCAATCCGCTGGTTGCGCCGACGGAGGATTCGACGAAGGCGTATTCGGGCATTTCCCTGGCCGAATCGGCTGCCGGGTTGTCGGATGCGATCAAGTCGGGTGACTGGGCGTCGGTGGCGATGGGTGCGGTGGGTACCGCGCTGGACGCGTTG
>DASXYS010000053.1:0-76145 GCA_036502365.1 Amycolatopsis sp. | reverse complement strand
CGGGTACACCTTGTGCAACGGCGAATCCGCCGGGAACGGCATCCGCATCCAGTTCCGGCTCAACGAGATCAACGCCGTATTACCGGTCTTGGTGTCAATCGACGCCACGATCACCGTGTCCGTCCGCACCCCGGTCCGCCCCACACCGTCATCGGCGCCCAGCAGCAGCAGATTCAGCCGCGGGGTCTTCGCCCACGGGTCGCTCGCGTTGGTCACCTTCGGCCGGGTCGCACTCTTGGAATTGCTCTCCGACTGGAACACGCTACCGACCAGATCCCGCTGCGCCATCACCGTCTGCGCCGCCACCGTCGTCGGAACCGCGATACCGAAACACAGCAACCCGACAAACAACGACCCCGCCAACCGGCCGGTATAGGTCATGCTGACCGGGCGGAGCAGTTTGTGCGACGCCACCACCACCCAGATCCAGCACACCCCGAGCACCACCACCACAGCCGTCGCGATCAACAACTGCCGCGGCGACACCGCCAACGCCAGCACCGAATCACGCTGGGTCAAACCGACATACGCACCGATCAGCAACAACCCGACACTGATCGTCAAAATGAACGCACCCAGCTTCTTCCGGCCACCCATCAACAGGCCCGAGCCTGGCACCACGGCGCTGAGCAGGATCAGACCGATTGCCTTGGACATGGACCGCGTGCGGCCGCTGCTACCCGATCGCCGGGCGTGCGTGCTCAACTCAGCTTCACTCCCCTGTCCGACGAGTCTTGATACGCGGGTACGCCGAGGAGCCGATCGACCGTGACGAAGCCGAAGGAGCGTTCGCGGAGCCTGTCGACGGCCAACTTGACCGCCTCGACCGTGGCGGCCCGATCACCGCCTTTGCCGTCACGGCCGTCATGGAAAATGATGATCGAGCCGGCGCGGGCAGCCCTCACCGCCTGCCGGGCGATGCGTTCGGGGCTGGGTTGGGCCACCTCCAACGGATGACAGAACTCGCCGGACACCACCTGGAGCCCATGGTCGTGCAGGAGCCCGGGAAGCGCGGGGATCCGCAGCAGCCAGGGCGGACGGTAGAGCGCGGGCCGGATTCCGAGCTGCGCGAAGGCCGCCATCCCTTGCTCGAGTTCCGCAGCGAGGGAGTCGCGTCGAAGGTAGCGCGTGAAGTCGTGGGTGTGACCATGCAGGCCGATCACATGACCTGCGGACGCCAGTCGCCTGGTCACCTCGGGGTACCGCTGAACGGCCCTGCCTACCTGGAAGAACGTCGCCGGGATGCCCTCACGGTCGAGGTAATCCGCGACCTGCGAGGTGTACGGCTCGTTGGGCCCGTCATCGAAGGTCAGCGCGACGACACGTCTGCCACCGGGGCCGCGATACGGAAAGGACCCGAGAGTCTGCGAGTACGGCGACATCATGAACCAGTACGCCGCGCCGACGGTCGCCGCGGCAGCGGCTGCCAGCGCGGCAGATCTCGTTGCCCTGTGCATCATCAGCTGTCCATCAGTCGATCAGTCAGTACCGTGGCAGCCGCTGCGATTACCAGCCAACCGATGCCGAGCAACCGGGTCTTGAGCCCGTAGCGCCGTGACACCGGCCAGGCCCGATCGTTCCGGAAGGCTGGAGCCGTGCCGATGATCGTGCGTCCGGTCATGCCATTCAGAGTGAACGCGAGTGCGTAGTAGAACAAGAACGACACGACGACGTTGTACGTCAGGCCCTGCGTCAGCCTGCGCGCTGACGTGAACGTCGGGTTGCGGCGGTCGAAGACGACCTTGCCGCGTGACCTCAACTGACGCAGCAAACCGAGTTCGTCGGCGCCCTGAGTGCCGCTCAGGTCGTAGCCGGACCAGACGTCCTTGCGGAATGCGACGTTGGTCGCGGTGATGTAACCGACCCGGCTGGTCAGCCAGTACGTCAGGTGCACCAGTTCGAACAGAACCCGTACGTACACCTTGCCCCACCATGGCCCATCGGGGTACCTGCACGGACCCGCCACTGCCACCCGAGCCGGATCCTGACGGAACATCCGGTCGATCCGGGTCAGCCAACCAGTGTCGAACATGGTGTCGGCATCACTCGACACCACGATCTGCCCACGGGCCGCGGCGGTGCCGCTCTGACGCGCCGCACACACCCCCGGTCTGTCCTCGCGTACGACGGTTGCGCCGTACAATCGAGCGATATCCGCCGTGTCATCACTGCAGTTGTTGTCGACAACTATCACCTCGTACCCACCGGCGAAGTCCTGCCGAGCCAACGACTGCAAGCACTCCCCGATCAGCCGTTCCTCGTTGAACGCGGGAATGACCACACTGAACCTCAGCCCTGTTGCCGACGGGATGTCGCACGGTCCTTCGAGGCGGGACGGCCGGCTACGCACCATGGACGCCACCTTGGCCGACACGACGAGCCGCCGGCCCGCGATGTCAGGCATGCTGTGCGCCTCTCCCTGTAGACCGACCTGAGCAGAACGCCGCCATCGTCGCGACCCACCCCTGAGAGGACGCTGAGCGTCCACCACCGGCCGGGGAGACCAGCGTGCGGGCTCCAGCTTCTTCAGCGGAAAGCTACGGTGGTTCCGCACCCGATCGGATGGAGGACCGATGGTCGACTTCTCGCTCAGTGAGGAACAGCGGGCGATTCGTGAGACGACGCGGGAGTTCGTGCGCAAGGAGTTGATGCCGCTGGAGACCGAAGTACTCAGGCGGGAGCGGGACGGCCTGCCGGGAGTCGAGCCCGACGTCATCAGGGAGCTCCGGCTGAAGGCGAAGTCGTTCGGGTTCTGGGGGTTGAGTACGCCCGAGGAGTACGGCGGGATGGACCTGTCGGCGGTCGACCAGGCGCTCATCACGAGCGAGCTCGGGCGGACCTTCGTGCCGTTCTCGTTCGGCGGCGAGGCCGACAACATCCTGTACGAGAGCAACGAGCATCAACGCGCGGAGTACCTGCTGCCGACGATCTCGGGTGAGCGCAAGTCGTGTTTCGCGATCACCGAGCCGGGCGCCGGTTCCGACACCCGCGCGATCCGGACCACCGCACGCCGGGACGGGGACGAGTGGGTGATCCGTGGCGAGAAGACCTTCATCACCGGTGGAAACGAGGCGGACTTCGCGATCGTCATCGCGGTCACCGATGCCGGGAAGGGCTCGAAGGGCGGGTTCACCGCGTTCCTGGTCGACCGCGACCGCGGCTGGACCTCCGACCCGATCGTCACGATGGGCCAGGCGATCCCCGCCACGCTCAACTTCGACGACGTGCGGGTACCGCACGATCGCGTCCTCGGCGAGATCGGCCAGGGGTACGAACTGGCGATGCGCTGGATCCTGAAGGGCCGGTTCATCATCCCGGCGCGCGGGATCGGTGCCTGCGAACGCCTGCTCCAGCTGGCGATCGAGCAGGCGACGACGCGGGAGACGTTCGGCAACCCGATCGGCGACAACCAGGCGATCCAGTGGATGATCGCCGACTCCGAGGTCGAACTGGAGGCGGCTCGCTGGCTCGTGCTGTACGCCGCCTGGTCGGTCGATCAGGGCCGTCCACCCCAGCACGACAGCGCGATCGCCAAGCTCTACGGCACGAACACGGTCAATCGGGTCGCCGACCGGGTGCTCCAGATCCACGGCGGGATGGGCTACACGAAAGAGCTCCCGATCGAGCGCTGGTTCCGTGAGGTTCGGCTCTGGCGCATCTTCGAGGGCACCGACGAAATGCAGCGACTGATCATCTCCCGCGACCTGCTACGCGGCTACCGCAAGCCGGGCGCCCATTTCAGCTGACGCAGGTCTCAATGTGCGATCCCGCCGACTGGTAGCCGGCGAGTCTCACGCCTCCGAACGCTGAAGTTGCCGGGTCGTCGGTCGGCCTCCCTCGTCGAGACGTACGACGATGTGGTCGTCCCAGCGGTTGTCGGAGTGGGGATGGTCGGAGCGCCAGTGGCAACCGCGGCTGTCCTGACGTGCGGTCGCTGCCACGATGACGGACCGCGCCACCGTTGCGAGCGGTCCGGTGCCGGCGGTCTCGAGCTCGTCCGCCGCGGCGTTCAGACCAGCGCCGTCGCGACGGATGCCGGCGTACCTGCTCAGGATCGTGCGGATCCGCTCCGGTTCGCGATCCTCGCCCAGCGCGACCTGGTGTGAGCTACCGTGATCCGCCGCAGGGAGCTCGAGGGTCAGGGCCGTGGCGACGCGCCGCCCGAAAACCAATCCCTCCAGCAGACTGTTGGAGGCGAGCCGGTTGGCCCCATGGACGCCGGTCGCGGCGACCTCGCCGACGGCGTACAGACCTGGTACGTCGGTTGCGCCGTCGCGGTCGGTCCGAACGCCGCCGCACAGGAAGTGTTCGGCCGGCGCGACCGGGATCTGCTCGGACAACAGGTCGACGCCGATGCGTGCGCAGGAGGCCAGTACGGTCGGGAATCGCCGCCGGAGTATGTCGGGCGCGACACCTGTCGCGTCCAGCCAGACGTGGTCGGATCCGTCCCGGCGCATCGTCGCCTCGATCGCCCGTGCGACGACGTCCCGCGGAGCCAGATCGGCTCGCGGGTGCAATCCTTCCATGATCCTGCGACCATGGGCGTCGCGCAGTACGGCGCCTTCGCCCCGAACGGCCTCGGTGACCAGAGGCAACTGACCACTCGTCTCACCGGTGTGGAGCGCTGTGGGGTGGAACTGGACGAACTCCATGTCCACCAGCGATGCGCCGGCTCGCAACGCCAGGGCGATGCCGTCACCGCGCACCAACGACGGATTGGTGCTCGCCAGGTAGGCATTGCCGATACCGCCGGTGGCCAGTACGACGGCTCGCGCGTCGATCTGCGTGACCTGGTGGCCTGTCTCGACGAGCACACCGACGATGCTTCCGGAGTCCGATCGGACCAGGCCGACGGTCCGTCCGGTCATCGTCCGGACGCTGGTTCGCTGCACTGCGGTACGGAGCGCGCGATGCACTTCCGCCCCGGTCGCGTCGCCGCCGGCGTGCACGATCCGGGGACGGCTGTGGCCGCCCTCCAGAGTTCTCGACAGCGATCCATCGGCGTTGCGGTCGAAACGCGCCCCGTGGGCGATGAGCTCGGCGAGTCGCTGCGGTCCTTCCTCGACCAGCGCCCGAACGTTGCGGGGATCGCAGAATCCCGCGCCCGCGATGTCGGTGTCCCGCCAGTGGTCGAGCGGATCGTCCTCGCCGTACGCGACCGAGACGCCGCCCTGCGCCCAGGGCGTGCTGCCGTCGCCCGCGCTGAGCAGAAGTACGTCGCGGGTCGCAGCGAGACCGAGCGCGGTCGACAGGCCTGCCACGCCGGAGCCGATCACGACCACGTCGACGGCGCGCGTCATCGAGCACCCGCAGGCTTGCCGATGGCAACCATCCGCTCGACCGAACGCCGGGCCCGCTCGACGATCTCGGGCGGTAGCTGGATCTCGTCGCGGCCTTCCCGCAGGCATCGCACCAGCAGTTCCGGGGTGATCATCTTCATGAAGCGGCACGAGGCCTTCGGGTTCACCGGCACGAAATTCGTCCGCTGGTTGACCTTGCGAAGCTGATGGAGCATGCCGATCTCCGTCGCGATCAGGGCCGTCTTCGCGGTCAGGTCGCGGGCAGTGTCCAGCATGCCGGCGGTGGAGAGGATGTGGGTCCGCTCGGCCGGCAGATCACCCACGCCGGCGAGCCAGATCGCGGACGACGCGCAGCCGCACTCGGGATGGACCAGGACCTCGGCCTCGGGATCGGCCGCCACCCGAGCGCGCAGGTCGGCCGCGCTGATGCCGGCATGCACGTGGCACTCGCCCATCCACACCTCGATGTTGTCCCGGCCGGTCTGCCGCCGGACGTGTGCTCCGAGGAACTGGTCGGGCAGGAACAGGATCGGCTGATCCGCCGGAATCGAGTTCACCACCTCCACCGCGTTGGACGACGTACAGCAGACGTCGGCCTCGGCCTTCACCGCCGCGGTGGTGTTGACATAGGCAACGACCGCGGCATCGGGGTGCTGGGCCTTCCAGGCCCGTAGCTGGTCGGCGTCGATGGTGTCGGCCAGCGAGCAACCCGCCTGAGCAGTGGGGATCAGCACGGTCTTGTCCGGGCTGAGAAGCTTGGCGGTCTCCGCCATGAAGTGCACGCCACAGAACACGATGGTGGAGGCGTCCGTCTCGGCAGCGATACGCGACAGTGCGAGTGAGTCGCCGACGTGGTCGGCAACGTCCTGGATCGCCGGTTCCTGGTAGTTGTGGGCGAGGATCACCGCGTCGCGCTCCTGGGCGAGGCGGCGTACCTCGTCCTGCCAGGTGATCGCTGTGTTCTGACCAACGGTCACAACAGTTCCTTCTTCCTCAGTTGACGCCGTGGTCGCGGGCGACCAGCAGGCTGATGTCGAGTGCCGTGGGTGAGTGGGTCAGGGCGCCGACCGAGACGGCGTCGACACCGGTGGCGGCGACGTCTGCGACGGTGTCGAGCGTGATGGTGCCGGAGGCCTCGAGTTGCGAACCGGACCCGGTCGCCTCGACCTGTAGTTCAGCCGGGACGCTCCATCGCGTGGTGACGTCGTCCGCCGCCTGGTCCTCGGCCAATCCGGCCGTCACCGCGGTCCGGACCGTCTCCGTCGTCAGTTGCATAGCGTGCTCCGACCTTTCGTGATGTTTTCGCTTCAGAGGCGATAACTAACTGCACGCTACCATCGGCGTCGTGCCCGCAGCCAAGAAAGGTGATCCGGTTAACTTCCCCAGCTACCCGCACGAGGTGCTGTCGGTGGTCCTGTCGGTCCGGGACGGCAGGTTGTGCGTCCTGCTGTGGAAGCGCGCGCGGAACCCGGACAGCGGTCGCTGGGCGCTGCCCGGCGGCGGGGTCGAGCCCACGCAGCGGCTCCGGGAGGCCATCACCGGGCACCTGGCGACCAAGGTCGACGTCCGCGACGTCGCACACCTCGAACAGCTGGCCACCCACAGTGCGATCGATCGCGATCCGCGGGCCCGCGTCCTGGCGACGGCCTACCTCGGCCTGGTTCCGTCCGACGTACGGCCGGTGCTTCCGGACGACACCGTCTGGCATCCGGTCGACGATCTGCCGCAGACCGCGTTCGACCATCACTACTTCATCGATGCCGCGGTCGGTCGGTTGCGCGCCAAGCTGTCCTACACGAACATCGGCTTCGCGCTAGCTCCCCTGGAGTTCACGATCGCCGAGCTGCGCGATCTGTTCGGCGCCGCACTGGGGTATGAGCTCGGCGCCACCAACCTGACCCGCGTCCTGACCCGACGCCACGTCATCGACCCGACCGAGCGCCGAGCCTCTCCCGGCCAGAGCGGCGGCCGGCCCGCGACCGTCTATAAATTCGTCGCCCGCGAACTGACCGTCACCGACCCCTTCGCAGTACTCCGCCCGCCCCGCTGACAGGCCCGGGGGTGAGCGGGTAGTGGCAGGCAACGGCGTGGGGGCCGTCTCGCTTGTCGAGGGCCGGCTCCTCCTGAGCGCAGAGGTCGGTGGCGAACGGACAGCGGGTCCGGAACCGGCAGCCGGAGGGTGGATCGATCGCCGAGGCGATCTCGCCGGACAGACCGGCCTTCTGCTGCTCGCCGCGACGGCCCGGATCAGGAATCGGGACGGAGGCGATCAGGCCCGCCGTGTACGGGTGCCGGGGTGCCGCATACACCTCGGCGCTCGGTCCGAGCTCCACCAGCTTGCCCAGATACATGACACCGATCCGGTCCGACAGGTATCGGAGCAGGGACAGGTCATGCGAGATCACCACGTAGGTGAGGGAGTACGCCGTCTGCAGCGAGCGCATCAGGTTCAGGATCTGCGCCTGGATGGACACGTCGAGCGCCGACACCGGCTCGTCGGCCACGATCAGCTTCGGCTCCAGCGCGAGCGCGCGGGCCAGGCCGATGCGCTGGCGCTGGCCGCCGGAGAACTCGTGCGGGTAGCGGTCGGCCGCGTCGGCGGGCAGGCCGACCTCGGCGAGCAGCTCGCGCGCCTGCCGGACCCGCGTCGCGCGGGTGCCGACGCCGTGGATCTCCAGCGGCTCGGCGAGCACGGCGCTGACGCGCATCCGCGGGTCGAGCGAGGCGTACGGGTCCTGGAAGACCAGGTGCGTCTCGCGCCGTCGCCGCTGGAGTTCCTTACCCCGCAACGAAGTCAGCTCGGTCCCGGCGATCCGGATCCGCCCGGAGGTCGGCTCCTCCAGCCCGACGACCGACCGTCCGACGGTGGTCTTCCCGCACCCGGACTCGCCGACCAGCCCGAAGGTCTCCCCCGCCGCCACGGCGAAGCTCACGTCCGCGACCGCGGACACCGTGCCCGCCTTCCGGCGCAGCACCGCGCCGCGCGTCACGGCGAAGTCCTTGACCAGGTGCTCGACTTCCAGCAGCGGCGCGGCCTCGACCCCGTTGCTTTCGTCGGCGGGCACCCCACCACGCTCGTGCACCCGGACCACCCGCGACGGCTCGGTCAGGCCGGGCTCGCCCACCGGGTGGAAACAGGCGTATTCGTGTCCCGCCACCTCGCCGTCCAACGGTGGTTCGGCCGCGACGCACTCTTCGGTGGCGTACCGGCAGCGAGGCGCGAAGCGGCAGCCGGCCGGCGGATCGCTCAGGTCCGGCGGCAGCCCCGGGATGCTGTACAGCTTCTCCCCCGACTCCGCCGCGTTTTCCGGCAGCGCCTCGAAAAGCGCCTCGGTGTACGGGTGGCGCGGGTTGCCGAACAGCGAGCGTGTGCCGGTCAGCTCCGCGATGCGGCCCGCGTACATCACGGCGACCCGGTCGGCGCGGCCCGCGACCACGCCGAGGTCGTGCGTCACCAGGATCACCGCCATGCCGAGGCGCCGCCGCAGGTCGTCGATCAGCTCCAGGATCTGGTGCTGCACGGTGACGTCCAGCGCGGTGGTCGGCTCGTCGGCGATCAGCAGCTCCGGCTCGCAGACCAGCGCGCGGGCGATCATCACGCGCTGGCGCATGCCGCCGGAGAGCTGGTGCGGGTAGTCGTCGACGCGGCGCCGCGCGTCCGGCAGCCCGACCAGTTCGAGCATCTCGACGGCCCGTTCCCGCAGCTTCGCCCGCGACACCCGCTCGTGCAGCTCCAGCGGCTCGGTGACCTGCTTGCCGATCGGGATGGTCGGGTTGAGCGAGGTCATCGGGTCCTGGAACACCATGCCGATCCGCTTGCCGCGCACGGCACGCAGCTCCGGCGCGGTCATCGCCGCCAGGTCGTCGTCGCCGAGCAGGATCCGGCCCGACTCCACCCGCCCGCCCGGGGGGAGCAGGCGCAGGATCGACAGCGCGGTCATCGTCTTGCCGCAACCGGACTCGCCGACCAGGCCGAGCAGCTCGCCGCGGCCGACCTCGAGCGTGACGCCGTCGACCGGGCGCACCACGCCGTCCCGCACGTCGATGGTGGTGCGCAGGTCTTCCAGCCGGAGAACGGGGGCGGTGCCGGTCAAACCGCGCGAGCCGGCCATTTCGGTCACGTCGCTCATGTCACCGTCACCGCTTCCGCAGCCGCACTTCGAGCGCGTCGCGCAGGGCGTCGCCGAGCAGGTTGAACGCGACCACCACGAGCATGATCGCGATGCCCGGCGGCAGGATCATCCACCAGTAGCCGTTCTGCACGAACTCCGTGCCGTTGGAGAGCATGTTGCCCCAGTCCGCGTGCGGCGGGGCGATGCCGAGGCCGAGGTAGCTCAGCGACGCGACGAGCAGGATCGCGTCGGCCACCTGGAAGGTCGCGTTGACCACGATGGTGCCGATGGCGTTCGGCATGATGTGCCGCAGCACCACCCGGCGGCTCCCGCCGCCCATCATCCGCACCGCCTGCACGTACTCGCGGGTGCGCAGCGAAAGCGTCTCGCCGCGCACGAGCCGCGCCGGGCTCAGCCACGCGCCGAACGACACCACCAGGATCAGCAGGCTGACGGTCGGGGTGAAGATCGCCGCCAGGATCAGCAGCAGGAACAGGGTCGGGATGGCCAGCAGGGTGTCGACCACCCGCATCATCACCGCGTCCACGAACCCGCCGACATACCCGGCGATCGCGCCCCACAGCGTGCCGAACACCGTCGCGATCACGGCCGCCGCCACGCCGATCTCCAGCGAGGACCGGCCGCCCTCCATCAGCCGGCCGAGCTCGTCGTAGCCGACGTCGTCGGTGCCCAGCGGGTGGCCCGCGCCCGGCGGCTGGTTGGCGCCGGAGAGGTTCGTGGCCACCTGCTCGGTGTGGTAGACCAGCGGGCCGAGGAAGCAGAAGAGGACGAACAGGACGATCAGCACCAGCCCGGCCACGGCGAGGCGATTCTCGCGGAACGCCCGGAGCGTCATCCGGGCCGCGGAGCGCGGCGGGTCCTTCAGGTCGGCTGCCTCGGTTGTCATCAGTACTTCACCCTCGGGTCGAGCACGGCGTAGCCGATGTCCGCCAGCAGCGAGCCCGCCACGGTCGCGAGCGCGACCACGAGGCCGATGCCCAGCAGCAGCGGGTAGTCGTGCACCTGCGCGCCCTGGATGAACGTGAAGCCCATGCCCGGGTAGTTGAACACCTGCTCGGTGATCAGCGCCCCCGCGAACAGCTGCGGCAGCGACAGCCCGAGCAGCGTGACGATCGGGATCAGCGAGTTGCGCAGCACGTGGCGGGTCAGCACCTTGCCGTCGCTCGCGCCGCCGGCCAGCGCCGTGCGGACGTAGTCCTGGCTCAGGTTCTCCATCACCGACGAACGCGCGTACCGGCTGAACGAGGCGACCGTGATCAGCGCCAGCGTGAGCACCGGCAGCACCAGCGCGGGCGCCTGCGTGAGGATCTCGCCGATCGAGTCCCCGCTCGGCCCCAGCGGCGAGAACCACTGCAGCTGCACGGCGAACAGCAGCACCAGGATCTCGCCGAGGAAAAAGCTCGGCATCGAGTAGAACGCGAACGACAGGCCCGTCACCACGTAGTCGCCCGCGGTGTTGCGCTTGCGCGCCTGGTAGACCCCGAGCGGCACCGCGACCACCAAAGCGACCAAAGTGGACAGCGTCATGAGCAGGATCGTCTTGGGCAGGTGGTCGGCGATCACGGCCGTGACCGGCTGGTTGAGCTTGTAGGAGTAGCCGAGGTCGCCGGTCAGCACGTGGCCGGCCCAGGTCAGGAACTGCGCGGGCAGCGGCCGGTCGTAGCCGTTGTCGTGCAGGAAGGTGCTGATCTGCAGCGACGTCGCCTTCGGCCCGAGGATCGCGCGCGCGGGCCCGCCGGGCAGGAGTTGCAACAGGACGAACGTGACGACCGCGACGAGCACGACCACCACGATCGACTGCAGGATGCGGCGCACCAGGTACCCCGCCATCACCAGCCCCCAGTTTTGTTTCCGAAGTCGACGTGCTCACAACTACACCGGCGACGGCTCACCTGTCCATGACGTCCACGGAAACTGGCCCCCCGCTGTCCCGGTTCGTGATCTTCGGCCCGGTCAGGTTCCTACCTTCGGCGCTACCGGGCTTCAGACCGTCCGATGTAGACGAGGACAAGCTGCTGTTTTTCGGTCATATCGTTCGTTGGCGGTGTTATCGGACATAGCCGTACATGGTCTCGGGACGACGTTGTACGGATCGTGTACGGCCGGCACAGAGGCTTCACCCCGTTCGCGTCGAACGAGTGAATGGAGAACGGTCGTGGTCGGGAATGTGATGGTCCGCCGCGCGGTCGCGGCACTGCTGGCCGCGGGGGCGGTCACGGCCGGGAGCACGGCGTTCGCGGTGCCCGCCGGCGCCACCGGAGGCGCTGCCGCCTGGCGCGCCGACCTGTCCAAGGTGGACAGTGACGATGTCAACGTGCAGGATTCGGGCGGCGCGCTCACGCTGCGTGATTCCGCTTGGCACAGAACGGACCTGACGACGGCGGGCAGCGAGGGTTATCTGATCTCGGCCGAGCAGCCGCTGGCCGCCGCGGTCAACCGGGTCGCCGCTCAGGTGACCGCGGACCTCCCTAAGGGAACGGACGTCGAGGTCGATGTCCGCGGCCGCACCGGTCCGGACTCCGATGCCTGGACGGAGTGGACCCCCGCCGGCGCCCAGCCCGCCACGTTCGGCCACGCGGTGACCGTGGTCCAGACGAGAATCTCGTTGTCCAGCAAGGCCGACGGCGTCCGCCCGACTGTGCGCGAGGTCGACCTGAGCGGCAGCCTGGCCCCCCAGGCGGACGCGCTGGCCGCGACCGCGCCGCTGACCTACACGATCTACGCCACCCGCGAAGGCCTGGTCGGCCACACCACCGCGAACGGCCACGTGATCACCAGCAACGACCACTTCGTCGCCCTGCCCTCGGGCAAGGCGACCTCGGCCAAGGGCAGCGGCACCTACAGCGTGAAGGTGTGCCGGACCGACGGCAGCCGCTGCGAGTACGCGCCGGTGTGGGACGTCGGCCCGTGGAACACCCGGGACGACTACTGGAACCCGGCCTCGGTGCGCGCGGAGTACCAGGACCTGCCGCAGGGCCAGCCGGAGGCGTACGCCGCCTACCACAACGGCTACAACAACAAGAAGGACGACCTCGGTTACACCGTCGGCAACCCCGCGGGCATCGACCTGGCCGACGGCACCTTCGGCACCGGCCTGGGCCTGGGCGACAACGGGAACGTGAAGGTCACCTACCTGTGGACGGGCACGTCGGCCGCCTCCGGCACCGTCAGCACCGCCGGCGACCCGGTGAACGTGCGGGCCAGCGCCAGCACCTCGGGCGCAATCAAGGGCCTCGCCGCGAACTACGCCAAGGTCCCCATCGAGTGCTACGTCAACGGCGACTCGGTCACCGGCAAACTCGGCACCAGCACGATCTGGGACCGCATCGGCACTGGGGACTACATCTCGGACACCTACGTGCAGACCGGATCCGACAAGCCGGTCGCACCGCTCTGCTCCTAGGTTTTGCTCGCTGGGGCTTGTTCACTGGGGCTTGTTCGCTGGTTCGTTCGCTGGTTCGTTCGCTGTGTTTGCGCACTCCGGTTGCGGTGGTCTGGCTCTGACCGCCGCAACCGGAGTGACTGCGTTTCGGGGGTTGGCTCGTCTGTGGCGGACATGGCGGGCGACGGGTCTGCGGCAGCGGGTCTGCCGCACTTGGCGTTTCCGCAGGAGTTGTGGGTCTTGAGGCCGCGGGCGTGAGTGCATCGGGAACGGGGGCATCGCCGGTCCGGCGACGGCCCACAACGCCACCGGCCATAGCGCGTCGAGGACATGACCAACAGGGCAGCAGGGCAACAGGGCTCAGACCCATCCACGAGGACACACGACCAGGCAGCATCGGTCGCACGGTCCACATGGGACGCGTGCTGGCTGACTCGCCCGGCCCGCCGGTCAGGCGGCTTGAGTGTGGGGTGAGTCGTGGGCGGTGTTGTGGAGGGGTCTTCGTTGCGGATCCAGCCAGGCGGGTGGGATCCATTCGACGGTTCCGTTGCGGAGTCGGATGTCCCAGCCTTCATGATGGACAACACGGTGGTCGGTTTCGCACATCAACGCCAAGTTCCCGATATCGCTCCGTCCGCCGGGGCCGCCACGGGGGTCGGTCCAGAACTCGATGTGATGCGGCGTCGTCCACTTCGGACCTTTCGTGCACCACGGCGCGGTACAGCCCTTGTCTCGCACAGCCAAGGCCCGTCGCTGGGCGGGCGTCGCGGTACGGACGGCACGACCCAAATCCAGCACCTCACCGGCGCCGTTCAGGACAGCCGGCAGGACCTTCGCGTCGCAGCACAAACGGCGCAGCTGGGACACGGTCATCGGGTGATGACCGTCAGGGATGACGGTTCCGGCACGGCGCTCGAGATCGGCCAGGCTGACGGTCACGGTCGCGACCGCTCGCTCACCGGCCTTGACCGGCACCTCGGGGGCGCGGGCGGCGAGGTCCAGCACCGCGGCGATCGCGTCGCCCTGACGCTGCGACCGGGTGCGGGGGTCGGGGTTGCCGAAGGGGTCGGCGGCGGCGGGTTTGGCCAGGACGGTGAAGAGTTGCTCGGTCAGGTCCGCCATCTCGGCATCGAGTTCACCGCTATACCTCATCCGACCATCCCGAGTACGGGTGTAGCGGAACTCGCGGCGCGGGCGGGCGATGTCGTGGTCGCGGTTGTCGGGGTCGGTGAGGTGGAAGTCCCAGTAGGACTGGATCCGCTGGCCTACCTTCCGCACCGTCACCGGTGGGGCCTGACCGGCCAGCTCGACCAGGGTGGTCTCGGTGTCAGCCAAGTCGTCCGCAGTCACCGCATCGGGGGCGCGGGTCACGACGGCAGCGATCTCGGCCGCGTGCTCACGGTTGAGGACACCAGCAGCCAGCGCGGTCCGCATCACCGGCAACACCATAGTTGCCTGAGCGACACGCGCCCGCGCCTCCTTCTGCGACACCCGCAGTGCGCGCACCAGCATGACCGCGGTACTGCGGAAACCCTGCTCCACCGCCACACCCCGCTGATCAACCTCGCCGACCACCTCCAACATCCGCGCATACTCACGACACAACCTCTGCTCCACAGCGACAAGCTCCGTGGCCAACTCCCCCGAGGAAAGCCGCCACACCGGCACCCGCTCCAACGTCGTCACACACACCACAATAACTCGAACGCCTGTTCGAGTAACCACTCGAACGGGTACACCCGAAAATCACGACCGCAAGCAGAAACCCTTTAACAGCAACGAATACCCAGGTCAAGGCGAACCTGGATGAGTCTGCGGCCGTCGTTCGGTGCCGCGGAACGGTTTCTACCCCTTCCAGCGACATCGCGAGGATCGTTCGCCGACTAAAGTGTCTTCCACCCTTTTCGCACCATTGAGGAGTTTCGACCGATGTCCAGGAAGTCACGACTGCGGGTCAGCGTGCTCACCGGCACGGTGTTCGCCGCCGGGATGCTCGTTGCCACAACGGCGGTCGCACCAGCCGGCGCAATCGTCGGCGGAGAGAAGGCTTCGCTGGCGTCCTACCCGTACACCGTGTTCCTCGAGGACGATCACGGCACGCAGTACTGCGGTGGCACGATCATCGGCAGGTCGGCGATCGTGACTGCCGCGCACTGTGCCGCGGCGGTGGATGCGGCGAAGGTGCGCGTGATTGCCGGGCGGGAGGACAGGCGTGACGAAACCGGGGTTTCCCTTGCGGTATCCAGGGTTTGGCGGCATCCCCGGTTCACCGCAGCCGGGAAGGGAGACGACGTCGCGGTGATGATCGTGCGCGGGCGCCTGCCCGGGCACGCGGCGGACCTCGGCCGCGACGCCGCGTTGTACGCCACCGGGACCAAGGCCACCGTGCTGGGCTGGGGCCGGGTCTCGGACGGCGGCGAGCGCTCGGACTACCTGCGTCGCGCCGTGGTCCCGGTGATGGGTGATGCGGGTTGCCGCACCGGCTACCCGGAATACAGCCCCTCCAGCATGCTGTGCGCCGGGTACCCCGAGGGCGGCATCGACGCCTGCAAGGGAGATTCCGGCGGACCGCTGGTCGTCAGCGGCAACCTGATCGGCATCGTCTCCTACGGGGAGGGGTGCGCGAAACCCGGGAAGCCCGGGGTGTACACGCGCGTCTCGACGTACGCGGACGAAATCGCGGCACAGGCCGGACTTCGCTGACGCCGCAACACGAACAGCTCAGGCATCGGCAGGGAGACGACACGGCAGCAGGACGCCCGCGACCAGGTTGAGCACCTCGGCGCCGGGCACCATCGTCGGGCAGATCGACGAGGGTCGCCTTCGCGCGCTCCGGGTACGAGAGCAGTCACCGGCGCGACCCCGCGGTGACCCGACGGTTCGCCTGAGCGACACTTTTTCCCTTGCCCGGCAAGACAAACGCCGGCGAAGTCCACAAGCGAGGACCTCGCCGGCGCAGGCGTCGAACGGGTCAGCGCTGGCCGCGGATGGTCGAGCGGGCAGCGTAACGGGCCTCGGTGCCCAGCTCCTCCTCGATGCGGATCAGCTGGTTGTACTTGGCCGTGCGGTCCGAGCGCGACAGCGAGCCGGTCTTGATCTGGCCGCAGTTGGTGGCCACGGCGAGGTCGGCGATCGTGGTGTCCTCGGTTTCGCCGGAGCGGTGCGAGAGGACCGCCGAGTAGCCCGCCTTGTGCGCGGTCTCGACCGCGTCGAGCGTCTCGGTGAGGGTGCCGATCTGGTTGACCTTGATCAGGATCGAGTTCGCGATGCCGCGTTCGATGCCGTCCTTCAGGATGTCCACGTTGGTGCAGAACAGGTCGTCGCCGACGAGCTGCACGCGGTCGCCGATGCCGTCGGTGAGCTGCTTCCAGCCAGCGAAGTCGTCCTGGGCCAGGCCGTCCTCGATGGAGACGATCGGGAACCGTGCGGTCAGCTCGGTGAGGTAGGCGACGTGCTCCTCGATGCTGCGCTTGCGGCCCTCGCCGGTGTAGTCGTAGACCTCGCCGGTGTAGAACTCCGACGCCGCCGGGTCCAGCAGCAGCGCGATGTCCTCGCCCGGGGTGTAGCCGGTCTGCTCGATGGCGCGCACGACGAACTCGAGCGCCTCGTCGGCCGAGCCCAGCTGGGGCGCGAAGCCGCCCTCGTCGCCGACGTTGGTGTTGTGGCCCGCCTCGTGCAGCGACTTGCGCAGGGTGTGGAAGACCTCGGAGCCCATGCGCACGGCGTCGGCGAACGTCTCGGCGCCGACCGGGCCGATCATGAACTCCTGGAAGTCGATCGGGTTGTCGGCGTGCGCGCCGCCGTTGATGATGTTCATCATCGGCATCGGCAGCAGGTGCGCGAAAACGCCGCCGACGTAGCGGTACAGCGGCAGGGTGTTGGCGGCCGCGGCGGCCTTGACCACGGCGAGCGAGACGCCGAGCGTGGCGTTCGCGCCGAGGCGGGCCTTGTTGGCCGTGCCGTCGAGCGCGATCAGGGCGCGGTCGACGTCGGCCTGCGCCTCGGCGTCCATGCCCACGACGGCTTCGGCGATCTCGGTGTTCACGGCGTCGACGGCCTTGCGCACACCCTTGCCGTGGAACCGCTTCTTGTCGCCGTCACGCAGTTCGACGGCCTCGCGGGTACCGGTGGAGGCGCCCGAAGGCACCGCCGCCCGGCCGACGGACCCGTCGGCCAGCACCACGTCCACCTCGACGGTCGGGTTCCCGCGGCTGTCCAGCACCTCACGGCCCTTGACCCGGACGATGGCAGTCATTTCGCTCCTCGGAAGTCGGCGCCGGAGCGCCTTCGACACAACCGTGGGCACTGCGGCAACAGGCGGCACCACGGTGAGCCGCGAATCACGGCGAGGCTAGCAGAGATCCACTGAATCGATCCCGACCCACGTACGGCGAATCCGGCCGGGACGCCGGCCGCGCGTGCCGACCGCACGCCCGTCATGGAGTCCTAGAACGCGATCGCCTCGCCCGGCGCCACGTCCAGCACGGCACAGGCGGCGAGGTACAGGTCCGGCGCCGGCTCGGGCGCGACGACCTCGTCGGCGGCGACGCTGACGTCAACAGTGAAGCCGCCACGGGCCAGCGCTGTGTCGAAGAGCGCGCGGGGAGTAGTCGTCCACAAGCTCAGAACGCCGAGTTCTCGTGGACGTGCTCGAACAGCGCCACGTCGCCCAGCACCGCCAACCTCGTCACAGGCAGGCGACCGTAAAGCACCAGCATCAGGTCGGCCGCCGAGGCGCGGACGGTGACGTCGGCCGGCCCGGTGCTGTCCGTGACCACGAGGCCGTCCGGGGTGCGGGTGAGCCGCCATTCTCCGGCGACGTCGGTGGCGCGCAGCTGCAGCGTCTCGCCGCTCCCGGCCAGGCTTCGCAGGGCCGGAGACTGGTTGCCGCGCAGCCGGGCCGGAATCAGCTCGAAGAACTCCGTGACCCCGTCGGCGGCGAGGCCGGGCTCGACGTCGTAGGGCACCGCCAGCGCGGCGGCCGCGTCGGCGCGGTGCACCACCAGCTCGTGGGTCATGCGGCGCAGCCAGAAGCCCGCCCGCTGGTCCTCGACCCAGGTCCAGGCGGGATTGTCGGCCCCGTTCGCGGCGACGGCCGACACCAAAAGCCCGGCGGCCGAGCGCAGCCACGGCACGGGCGCGGCGGGCAGCGCCGCCTCCGGCACGAGGTGGAACGGCACGAAGGTGCGCTGCGCGGTCACCGCGGCCGCCCAGCGCAGGCCGCGCCCGACGTGGGCCACCAGGTCCTCGAACGTCCATTCCGGACAGGTCGGCACCGGCCGGGTCAGGTCGGCGCCGGTGACGAGTGCGGCGAAGCCCTCGGCCTGCGCGAGCAGCTCGTCGGCAAAGCGATCGTTCCCCAGTTTCATGCCATCGATCCAAGCACGGCCCGCGGCCCGGCCACCATCACAAATGACAGCGCCACCGACTACGCCGCCGTGATCGAGGCGCAGACGGTGACCAAGAAGGCCTCGCCCGGCTACCGCTCGTAGGCAACACTACGACCGGCACATCGCACAGTCTCACCGCACAGTCTCACCGCACAGCTTCCGTTATGCCCGAATAGTTCCGGGCGCGAGTGTCCAGATTGGACCGTCCGGCCCAGTGGCGCGGCGGACTTCACGCGGGTGACAGTTCCCGTTCACCGCCGCGTCGGGCAACGCGCTTACGTTCGCTTCGCGCCGAAGCCGAGGAGGCCCCCGTTGTCCGAGAGCAGCAAACACACCGTCACCCGCCGTGGTGCGCTCGGCCTGCTGGGGGCCGGTGCGGCCGCCCCGCTGCTCGGCACCGGCATCGCCGACGCGGCACCCCAGAGCGCCGCGTTCGTGCCCTCGATCGGCACCGGCGCGACGCCCGTGCAGGGCCTGCACCTGACCTTCGGCCGTGACCCGGCGCGTCAGATGGTGGTCTCGTGGATCACCGACGGCTCGGTGGCCCGGCCGCGGGTGCTCTACGGCACGCTCGACGGCGGCTTCGGCGCGATCGCGCCGGCGGACACCCGCACCTACGTCGACGGCACGTCCGGGCGCACGGTGTGGGTGCACCACGCCGAGCTGGACCAGTTGCGCCCCGGCACCGAGTACATCTACGCCGCCCAGCACGACGGCGCGACGCCGGACGCGGGCACGTTCCGCACCGCGCCGTCCGGCCGCTCGGCCTTCACCTTCACCAGCTTCGGCGACCAGTCCGCGCCGCAGGTGACCTGGAACGCCGCGGGGGGCGTCGGCCTGGACGCGAACTCGACCCCGGCGACGAAGGACATCGTCACCGGCATCGAGACCGTCGCGCCGCTGTTCCACCTGCTCAACGGCGACCTCTGCTACGCGAACCTCGACCTCGACCGGGTGCGCACCTGGAACAACTTCTTCACCAACAACACCCGCTCGGCGCGGTACCGGCCGTGGATGCCCGCCGCGGGCAACCACGAGATCGAGAAGCAGAACGGCGCCATCGGCCTCGGTGCGTACCAGGCCTACTTCCAGCTGCCCTCCACCGAGACCGACGCCGAGCTGGCCGGGCTGTGGTACGGCTTCACCGTCGGCGCGGTGCGCGTGATCGTGCTGCAGAACGATGACAACTGCCTGCAGGACGGCGGCGACGTCTACGTCAACGGCTACTCCGGCGGCCGTCAGCTCGCCTGGCTGGAGAAGGAGCTGGCCGCGGCCCGCGCGTCACGCGACATCGACTGGATCGTGGTCGCGATGCACCAGGTGATGATCAGCACCTCCGACGCCAACGGCGCCGACCTGGGCCTGCGCGAGAAATACGGGCCGCTGTTCGACGCCTACGGCGTGGACCTGGTGCTGTGCGGGCACGAGCACGACTACGAGCGCTCTCTCGCCGTGCACGGTGTGGTGTCCGGCAGCGAGACGCTCACGCCGAACCCGGTCTCCACGGCCACCGACGACATCGACGCGACCCACGGGACCGTGCACATGATCCTCGGCGGTGGCGGCGTCTCGGGCACCACCAACGGCAGCTTCTTCAAGGACGGCACGGGAAAGGTCCTCACCGCCGTCTCCGCGAAGGCCGGCCCGACCGGCAAGCGGGTGCCGACCTACGTCCGGGAGCAGGCCGTGTGGAGCGCCGTGCGGGACCTGGATCACCCGTACGGCTTCGCCGCCTTCACCGTCGACCCGGGCCGCCACCGCGGCGACACGACGACCATGCACGTCACGTACTACAACGTGAACAAGCCGAGCGGGGAGCTGTCGGTGTTCGAGCGGTTTTCCCTGCACCGGCGCCGCGCCGACGGCTGAACTGCGTCAACCCCTTTCCCCGTTCTTGATCTTCCACCCCTGGACTCGCGGGGGCGGCGCGGTGCGCGCGTTACAGTTCTGGTCGGATTTCACCGGCGTCCCCTCTCTGTCCATTGTGGACGCGCCGGTGGCCGGTCAGGAGAGCCGCCGATGCAGTACACCGCCCCGCCCTTCGTCCTCGACGCCACCGCGCGCGACGTCCACGGCGAAGGGGCCCGTCTCCGTGAACGCGGCCCGGTCGCGCAGGTCGAGCTGCCCGGCGGAGTGCTCGCCTGGGCGGTCACGGACCAGCAGGCGCTGCGGAAGCTGCTCAGCGACCCGAGGGTGTCGAAGGACGCGCGGCAGCACTGGCCCGCCTACCGCGCGGGCGAGATCTCCGGCGACTGGCCGCTGCACATCTGGGTTTCGGTGCAGAACATGTTCACCGCCTACGGCGCCGAGCACCGGCGGCTGCGCTCCTTGGTGCAGAAGGCGTTCACCCCGGCGCGGATCGAGCGGCTGCGCCCGTGGATCGCCGAGATCGCCGCGGGCCTGCTCGACGGGCTGGCCGCCGGTCCCGCCGCGACCGACCTGCGCGAGCGGTACTGCTACCCGCTGCCGATCGAGGTGATCTGCCAGCTGGTGGGCGTGCCGGACACCGCGCGGCCGGGGCTGCGCACGGCGGTGCGGGGCATGTTCGACACCTCGGCGACCGCGGCGGAGGCGACTGCCAACGTCGAGGGGATGTACGCCCTGCTGGGCGATTTCGTGGCGGCCCGGCGCGCCGAACCGGGCGACGACCTGGCCACGGTGCTCATCTCGGCCCGCGACGAGGACGGCGCCCGGCTGACCGAGACCGAGCTCGTCGACACGCTGATCCTGATGATCACGGCCGGCCACGAGACCACCGTCAACCTGCTCGACCACTCCGTCGCCGCGCTCCTCGGCCATCCCGCGCAGCTGCGCATGGTGCTCGACGGCGAACGCCCGTGGAGCGACGTCGTGGACGAGGTGCTGCGCTGGCAGTCCCCGGTTTCGCACCTGCCGCTGCGGTTCGCGGTCGCCGACCTCGAACTGGCCGGCACGACGATCCGGGAGGGCGACGCGATCCTGGCCTCACTCGGCATCGCCGGGCGCGACGAGAACCGGCACGGCCCGGATGCCGACCGGTTCGACATCACCCGCGAGGACAAGGCGTCGCTGGCCTTCGGCCACGGCGTGCACTACTGCCTGGCGGCGCAACTGGCCCGGATGGAAGCGGAACTCGCGCTGCCCGCCCTGTTCTCCCGCTTCCCGCGGCTGACCCTCGACGTGGCGCCCGAGCAGCTGGTGCCGGTGGCCTCGTTCATCGCCAACGGGCACCAGACTTTGCCGGTCCGGCTGCACGGGTGAGCGTTGCTCGCGGCTCAGCCCGTCGTGCCGATCTTGTCGGCCTCGATGCGCAGCAGGAGGCGGACCTGGCCGGGGCCGCCGTACGAGGCGTAGGGCTTGCCGGTGTAGCGCTGGGCGAGCTTCTCGATGTGCTCGGCGGCGCCGTCGGCGGTGATGTCCAGTACCCGCCGCGGACGCGGTAGTAGCGGAACGGGTTCGCGGCGTCCACGATGTTGAGCGCCACCCGCGGATCGCGCTCCACGTTGCGGACCTTCTGGTGGCCCTGAACGGTGTTGACCAGCACGTGCTTGCCGTCGGTGTCGACCCAGGTCTGGGTCAGCTGGGGTGAGCCGTCGGGCATCGTCGTGGCGAGGAAGCACAGGCTGGGCTGCTCCAGCAGGGCACGGAGACCGTCGGGAAGATCCATGCGCACCACGTTAGCCCGGCAGCGCCCTCACTCCTGAGTGCGACGCTCACGGTAGATTCGGATCTTGGACAGCAGGACGTCGTCCGAGTGCGCGCTGGTTTCACGAGCCATCGACTCGACCGCTGAAACGATGTGCTCAAGCCGATCCGAGCAGGTCTGATGCTTCTGCCAGTACACCACCGGCAGCTGAAGCACGGCAGCGAGAAGGTCGCCAGGGTAATAGTCGCCTTCCGCGAGCGGTTCGCGCTCCAGCACGGTCAAGGCGTACGGCAGGATCACCTCGGTGCCGACGTCTTGTCCCAAAAGGATGCGAAGGTCCTCTACACCCCACTGCCCGACCGGCTTCCGCCGTAGCTCATGAACCGTCCGCACGAGGTACGAGGCCTCGGCCGGAGCGTCACCCCACTGCTGCTTCTCGATCGCCTCGAGCGTCAGGTCAGGGTTGTCATCCACATCAGACGCCCCAGTCCGCGAGAACCGCTTCGGTGTCGGCTCCCGGTTTCGGGGGCGGCGTGGGCAGGTCCGTTGCGGTGCGGGAGAAACGGGGCGCCGGGGCGGGCTGGAGGACGCCGTCGATTTCGATCAGGCCGCTGCGGGCCGCGAGGTGCGGGTGCGTGGCGGCCTCGTCCGGCGCGAGCACCGGGGTGACGCAGGCATCGACGTCGCCGAAGAGCTCGGCCCACTCGTCGCGGGTGCGGGCCAGGAAGGCTTTTGTGAAGGTCGCGCGCAGGGTCGGCCAGCCCGCGCGGTCCAGCTGCGGCGGCAGCGACGCCGGGTCCAGCTCCAGGCCGGCGAGCAGCGCCGCGTAGAACTGCGGCTCCAGCGAGCCGACCGCGACATACCGGCCGTCCGCGCACACATAGGTGTCGTAGAAGGGCGCGCCGCCGTCGAGGAGGTTGCTGCCCCGCTCGTCGGACCACGAGCCGAGGCCGCGCAGCGCCCACATCAGCTGCGCGAGCACGCCGGCACCGTCGACCATCGCGGCGTCGACGACCTGGCCGAGCCCGGTGCGCTCACGTTCCCACAACGCGGAAAGCACCCCGACGAGCAGGAACATCGAGCCGCCGCCGAAGTCGCCGACGAGGTTCAGCGGCGGCACCGGCCGCTCGCCCCCGCGGCCGATCGCGTGCAGCACGCCGATCAGCCCGATGTAGTTGATGTCGTGCCCGGCGCGCTTCGCGAGCGGCCCTTCCTGGCCCCATCCGGTCATCCGGCCGTAAACCAGCCGCGGATTGCGGGCGAGACAGGCATCCGGCCCGACCCCGAGGCGCTCGGTGACACCCGGGCGCAGCCCCTCCACCAGCACGTCCGCCTTCTCCGCCAGCCGCAGCACCAGCTCGAGCCCCTCGGCCGTCTTCAGGTCCGCGGCGACGGACCGGCGGCCGCGCAGCAACGGGTCGGGCTTGCCCCCGCTGAGGTCGAGCGAGCCCGGCGGCCGCTCCACCCGCACGACGTCCGCGCCGAGGTCCGCCAGCACCATGCAGGCATGCGGCCCCGGCCCGATCCCGGCCAGCTCCACGACCTTCAGCCCGCTCAACGGTCCCGCCACGTGCCCTCCTCGGCTCGGATGCCCGACGGGGGCGACGATACCCAGAAGGGCCCGCGCGGCTACCGGTGGAGGCCGTCGAGCACGGCCCGGGCGACCGGAGCCGGCTGCCCGCCCCGGAGGTCAAGCGGTTCCGTGGCGTCCAGCGGCGGTTGAGCCATGAACCGGGGTGTGCGGCCACGGTGCGGCTGGGCGGCGTGCACCAGGAACGGGTGACACAGATAAACGTCGCCGAGGGCTCCGGTCGCCGTTGTGACCGGCCGGTGCGCGGACGCCGGGACGGCCTCCCGGCACAGCGGCATCCACTCGAGCCCTTCGTCACCATAGGGTTCGAGCAGCGGTGGCACGTCCAGATGGGAGCCGACCCGGATCCGCGTCGGCGCGTCGTCCGGGCCGACGTCCGAGAACAGGAACAGCATCAGCAACGCGCGCCCCCGCGAGCGGAGGTTGACCCGGTACTCCCCCCGCGAACCCAGGAAGCTCCCCTCCACGTGCCAGCCGTCGTCGCCCGGAGGCGCGGGGCTGGGGAACCGGAGGGGGAACGAGCCGAGGCCGACGCGGGGTGACCACCCGCCCTCGCCGACGAGCTGGTCGAACGCCTCGTGCAGCACGGCGGTGGTCGCGGCTTCCTGGAACGGAGGCGTCACGAAGCCACCCAGCCGCACGACGGGCTCGGTCCAGGTCGCCGGATCGTCCCGGTCATATCCGGTGGCCGCCCACAGCTCGTCCACGCACCGCTGCCCGGCCTCGACCGGAAAAGCCTTTTCCAGCTTGACAAAACCCTCGGTGACGAACTGCTCGACCTGCCCGGCACTGAGCGACATGCACAACCCCCTTGTCGAGGACGCATGCTCGCAAGAACCGGCCGGCCGGAGCAAAGCCTTTTCGGCTACGTCGTGGGAATGATGCCGCCGTCGACGCGGAATTGGGCCCCCGTCAGCCATTTCGCGCGGGCCGACGCCAGGAAGGCGATGAGTTCGGCGGCGTCTTCGGGCTCGCCCGGGCGGCCCATCGGCAGGTTCAGGTGTTCGACGACCTGCTGCGTCTGCTCCTCGAGGGTGATCCCCTGCCGGTCCGCGAACTGCTGGAGGTGCGAGAGCGCACCCTGCGTCGCGATGAATCCGGGCAGGACGCACACCACTCGCACGCCGTGGGGGCCGACTTCCGCGGCCAGGGTGCGGCTGTAGGCGTTGAGCGCGGCCTTCGCCGCCGCGTACGAAGCCTCCTGGTTCTGCGGCAGCCGGCTCGCGATCGAGGACACGTGCACGACCACTCCGGTGCCCCGCTCGACCATGCCGGGCACCAGCTCACGGTCGAGGCGGACCGCGCCGAGCAGGTTCGCGTCGAGTCGGCCAGCCAGTCCTCATCGGTGCGGTCCAGTGTCGCCACCGGGCCGGTGGCCGCCGCCGCGTTGTCGACCAGCACGTCGATGCCGCCGACCTCGTCGAGCACCCGCCGGGCCAGCGCCGCGGCACCGGCCGGGGTGCCGAGGTCGCCCGGGATGAAAGTGGCGGGCAGCGGCTCGGCCGGCGCGTTCCGGGCGGCGGCCAGCACGGTCGCCCCCGATTCCGCGAACCGCCGGACGGTCGCCGCTCCCAGGCCCCGGCTCCCGCCGGTCACCAGTACTCGTTTGCCCGCCAGTCCGTCGTCCATGACTGTTGACCTTCCGCTAAGGTGAACCTGCCTCCGGAAATATACGGAGGATGGTTCACCTTTGGTGCCGGGAGGGATCTTTGTCACGTCCGTTGCGGGCCGACGCCCGCCGCAACCGGGAGGCGCTGCTCACCGTCGCCCGGGACGCTTTCGCGGCCGGTGAGGCGGACATCCGCGTCGAGGAGATCGCCAAGCGCGCCGGAGTTTCGGTCGGCACCCTCTACCGGCACTTCGCCACGCGCGACGCGGTGGTCGAGGAGGTCTACCGGCAGGAGGTCACCGAGGTCTGCGACAGCGCGCAGCAGCTGCTCGAAGAGCTGGAGCCACGCGCCGCGCTCGCGGAGTACCTCCGGCGGGTTGTCGAGCACGCCGCCGTCAGCAAGGGCATGGCGGCCGCGCTCGAAAGCATCATGGCGACCGACTCCCCCGTGTTCACCGGCGGCCGGGAGCAGCTCAGCGACGCGCTGGACCTACTGCTCGAACGGGGCGCGGAAACCGGGGTGATCCGCGGTGACATCACCGGGCAGACCGTGCTGCGCGCGCTGGGCGGGATCTGCGGCGCCCGCACCTATCCCGGCTGGCACGAGGAAGCCTTCCGCATCACCGATCTTCTCGTCGACGGCCTCACCACCGTGCCCCGGCCCGTCTCACCCGATCCGGCGAACCCCGGGCCGCCCCCGCTTCCGGTGGGTACCCGGCAAGAGTCCACGCAGGATTCCGGTACGACGAAAGGAGCGGAACATGGACGGCATGTTCGACAAGGCGAAGGAAAAGATCCAGGAGTTCGCCGGCCACAACCCCGACAAGGTCGAGCAGGGCGTTGACAAGGCCGCGCAGTTCGCCGACGAGAAGACCGGCGGCAAGCACAGCGACCAGATCAACCAGGGCGCCGACAAGCTCAAGGAGCGCTTCAACGGCGGCGGCGACCAGCAGCAGTAACCGTCCCGCGTCGAGGGCTTCCGCACCGGGTTGGACGGCGCGGAGGCCTTCGGCGGGTCGATAATCCACTGTGGACTATCCAGAACGGACTACCGGGGTTTTCGAGCGGTGATCAGCAAATGCTCCTCCGGCTCGGCGCCCGGCTGGTCGGGCGCGACCAGTTCCGACCGGGTGCCGACGACCTCGAGCCCGGCCACGCGGACGCGCGCGACCAGGTCGTCGGCCGCGAAGCTGGTGATGCGCACGGGGTGGCCGAGGAAGTCGACCGGCACATCCTCGATGTCGTGCGGGACCGTGATCAGGGAGAACCGGCCGCCCGGCACCAGCCACCGCGCGATCGCGGCGAGCACGCCTTCGGTGTCCGCGCGCGGCATCTGCAGGAACGGGAAGAACGCGCAGACCGCGTCCCACGAGCCTTCGGCCGAGTCGAACTCGCGCACGTCGACCTGGCGGAACTCCGCGCCGGGCACCTGCTCGCGCGCGATCCGGACCATCTCGGCCGACACGTCCAGCCCGGTCACCCGGTGCCCCGCGGCGGTCAGGTCCGCCGCGACCGGGCGCCCGGTGCCGCTGCCGATGTCGAGCACCCGCGCTTGCTCCGGCAGCACCGCCAGCAGCTCGCGCACCGCCGCGTCGACCACCGGCGGACGGCCGAACGCCGCCTCGTAGCCGGCGCCGATCTCGTCGAACAGCTCCGCCGCGGTGACCGCCCGGTCCTCTCCCATCACGTGCTCCCCTCGCAGGCGGTGAACCCGGCCCACTCAACCACGCCGGGGCGCCTCAGCGGGCCCAGATGCCACGCACGTGCCGGATGTGGCGGTTCATCAGCGCCTCGGCGCCGTCGGCGTCGCGGGCCTCGATGAGGTCCAGCAGTTCGGCGTGCTCGGCCGAGGAGGGGATCAGCTCGTCTCGCTCGGCGAGGCTGCGCAGGCCGTAGATGCGGGACCGGGCGCGCAGTGCGCGCACCGTCTCGACCAGGTGCGGGTTGCCCGCCTGCTCCAGCAGCCGGAGGTGGAACTGCATGTCCGTGGCGACGTGCGCGATGAGGTCGTGCTCGGCGGCCGCGCGCTCGATGCCCAGCGCCAGCGGGCGCAGTTCGGCGATCACCGCCGGGGCGACGCCGGTCTCGGCGAGGCGCCGGACCGTGGGCACCTCGATCAGCGCGCGGAGCTCGGACAGGTCGTCGAGGTCCTTTTCGGACGGTTCGGTGACCCGGAACCCCTTGTTGCGCACCGTGTCGATCAGGCCTTCTTTGACCAGGTCCAGCATCGCCTCGCGGACCGGGGTGGCCGAGACGCCGAACTGCGCGGCCAGGCTCGGCGCGGAATGCACCTCGCCCGCGCGCAGCTCCCCGGAGATCACCGCCGCGCGCAACGTCTGCGTGATCTTCTCGCGCAGGTTCCGCTGGACGCCGAACGAGGGCAGCGCAAGCGACTGGTGGCCGTCCATCGTCATCGTCGGTCTCCCCTGGCGGTTTCGTGCCGCGTCGCGGCGACCACCAGATCCTCCCACGCCATGCCCACGCTCTTGAACAGCCGGGGCCGCCCCGCGGGCACCTCGGCCTTCCCCCGCACGAGGTCCGACAGCGTGTGCAGCTCGTCCGGCCCGATCGCGCCCGACCTCAGAGCCAGGACCACGTCACCGGCCTCGCGCAACGCGGCGGCCCGCGCCTCCACGACCACAGTGGAGCGCCGCACCGTGACGTCGTCGACCTCCCGGGCTTCGGGCTCGTGCGAGCCGACCGCGACGACCGTCGTGTGGTCCGGCAGCAGCGAGCCGTCGAAGAGCGGGGTCCGGGCGCTGGTGCAGCAGGCGACGAGGTCGGCCCGCGCGACGTCCGCGGCCGTGCCCGCCCGAGCGGCCAGATCCTGGTAGCCCGCCACGAACTCCGCGGTACGGCCCGGGTCGCGGGCGACCACGACCAGCTCCCGCACCGGCCGGACCGCGCGCAGGGCCTCGACATGGCTGTGGGCCTGCGGCCCGGTGCCGAACACGACGAGCCGCGCGGCGTCCGGCTCCGCGAGCGCGTCGGCCGCGACCGCCGACACCGCCGCGGTGCGGACCGAGGTCAGCGCGACCCCGTCCAGCAGCGCGAGCGGGCTGAGCGTCGGCCCGTCCAGCAGCAGGTAGCCGCCCTGGATCCGCGGCAGGCCCAGCGCCGGGTTGCCGGGCGCGACGGAGGCGACTTTGACGCCGGCGTAACGGCCCCAGTACGCGGGCATGAGCAGCAGTTGCCCGTGCGGCACCTCGGCCACCGACCGCGGCGGGTCCTGCTCGGGGTCGAGGCCTTCGAGCAGGGCCGCGCGCAGGGCGTCGATCGCGTCCCGCATCGGCGGCGCCCCGGCCACGGAGCCGATCACAGCTGGAATCCCGCCGGGAACGGGTCGTCCGGGTCGAGCCAGTACTGCGCCGTGCCGGTCAGCCAGGCGCGGCCGGTGATCTTCGGGACCACCGCCGGGATGCCGCCGGCAGTGGTCTCCTCGACCAGCCGGCCGAGGAAATGCGTGCCGATGAAAGACTCGTTGCGGAACTCGGTGTCCAGCGGCAGCTCGCCGCGCGCGTGCAGCTGGGCCATCCGCGCGCTGGTGCCGGTGCCGCACGGCGAGCGGTCGAACCAGCCTGGGTGGATCGCCATCGCGTGCCGCGAGTGCCGGGCCGTCGAGCCCGGCGCGGCGAGGTAAACGTGGTGGCAGCCGGAGATCTCCGGGTTCACCGGGTGCACCGGCCGGTCCTGCTCGGTCACGGCGTCCATGATGGACAGTCCGGCGTCGAGCAGCCGCTGCTTTTCCTTGTGCTCGAACGGGATGCCCAGCTCCGCCAGCCCGACGATGGCGTAGAAGTTGCCACCGAAGGCCAGGTCGTAGCGCACCCGGCCGAGCCCCGGCACGTCCACCTCGCGGTCCAGCCCGACCGAGAACGACGGCACGTTGCGGATCGTCACCGCCCGCGCGGCCCCGTCGGTGACCTCGACCTCGGCGACCACCAGCCCGGCCGGCGTGTCGAGCCGGATCGTGGTGACCGGCTCGGTCACCTCCACCATGCCGGTCTCGACCAGCACCGTGGCCACGCCGATGGTGCCGTGCCCGCACATCGGCAGGCAGCCGGAGACCTCGATGAACAACACGCCCCAGTCGGCGTCCGGCCGGGTCGGCGGCTGCAGGATGGCGCCGCTCATGGCCGAGTGGCCGCGCGGCTCGTACATCAGCAGCTGCCGGATGTGGTCGAGGTGCTCGATGAAGTACTGGCGCCGCTCGAACATCGTGGCTCCCGGCACGACGCCGACACCGCCGGTGATCACCCGCGTCGGCATGCCCTCGGTGTGGGAGTCGACGGCCTGGAACAGCCGCTTGGCGCGCATGGTCTAGGAAAGCCCTTCCTCGAGTGCCCGTTCCGTCGCCTGGCGGACGGCCTTCTCCTGCTCGGGCGTCAGCGGCACGCGCGGCTGGCGGCACGGGCCGCCGTAACGCCCGGCGATGTCCATGCTCAGCTTGATCGCCTGGACGAACTCGGTCCGCGAATCCCAGCGCAGCAACGGGTGCAGCAGCCGGTACAGCGGCACCGCCTTCGCCAGGTCGCCGGCCGAGGCCGCGGCCCACAGCTCGGTGGTGGCCTTCGGGAACGCGTTGGGGTAGCCCGCGACCCAGCCGGGCGCCCCGGCCACGGCCAGCTCCAGCAGCACGTCGTCGGCGCCGCACAGCACGTCGAGGCCCGGCGCCAGCTCGGCGATCCGGTACGGGCGGCGCACATCGCCGGAGAACTCCTTGACCCCCTGGATCAGGCCTTCGGCGTACAGCTCGGCCAGCAGTTCGGGGACCAGGTCGACCTTGGTGTCGAACGGGTTGTTGTAGGCCACCACCGGCAGGCCGGCCTTGGCGACCTCGCGGTAGTGCGCGAGCACCGCGCGCTCGTCGGCGCGGTAGGAGTTGGGCGGCAGCAGCATCACCGCGGGACAGCCCAGCTCGGCCGCGTTTTCGGCCCAGCGCCGCGCCTCGGCCGCGCCGTACGCGGCGACCCCCGGCATCACGGTGAACCCCTCGGGCGCCGCGTCGACCGCGGTGCGCACCACCCGCGTCCGCTCCTCGACGCTCAGGGTCTGGTACTCCCCCAGCGAACCGTTCGGCGTTACGCCGTCACAGCCGTTCGCCGCCAGCCACGCGACGTGCTCGGCATAGGCGTCGAAGTCCGCGGTCAGCGCACCCGACTCCGGGCCGCGCAGCGGAAGGGCCGTCGCGACCAGCACCCCGTGCCACGGCTTTTCGCGCCCCGTCATGAGACCTCCAGGTTTCGATGTTACCCAGCGTTGACGTACCCGACCTTGATGAGCAAAAGTCATCGTGTCATGTGCCATGTGACATTGTACAGTGGCCTGACCTCGTTCACGCCGATGGAGGCACCATGACCGAGACGACCGGCGCGACCCCGAAGCTGACCTCGCACCTGATGGCGGCCCGGCTCGAACGCCTGCCCGTTTCCCGATTCCACTACAAGCTGCTGTTCGCGGGCGGCCTCGGCTACACCTTCGACGCGATGGACGGCGCGATCGTCGCGTTCATCCTCCCCGCGGTCACCAAGGAGTGGGGCCTGTCCAGCGGGGCCACCGGAATCCTGGGCAGCAGCCTGCTGATCGGGTTCCTGTTCGGCGCGCTCGGCGCCGGCGTCCTGGGCGACAAGATCGGCCGTCGCGCGGTGATGGTCAGCGCGCTGGTCATCTACGCCGCCGCCAGCCTGGTCGCGGCGGCCGCGCCGAACTTCGCGGTGCTGTTCATCGCCCGCGTCGTGGCGGGCATGGGGACCGGCGCGGAGAGCGCGATCATCGCGCCGTACCTGTCGGAGTTCGTGCCCTCACGCGTGCGCGGGCGCTACATCGGCTCCCTGGCCGGGTTCTTCGCCTTCGGGTACGTCTTCGCGAGCCTGCTCGGCTACTTCGTGGTGAGCGACGTGCCGCACGGCTGGCGCTGGGTCCAGGTGCTCACCGCGGTGCCGATCCTGATGCTGCTGTGGTGGCGCCGATCGCTGCCGGAGTCGCCGCGGTTCCTGCACGTCCACGGCCGGGTCGAGGAGGCCGAGCGCGTGGTGGCCGACATCGAACGGCAGGTGAGCGCCCGCGTCGGGCCGCTGCCCGCGCCGCAGCCGTCCAGCCAGGTCGAGGAGGTGCACGTCTCGTCGGGGCGGGTGGCAGACAACCTCAAGGCCCTGCTGTCGAGCGGGCTGCGCAAAACCACGATCACCTCGTGGGTCTACTGGTTCGTCGCGATCTTCACCTACTACGGCTTCTTCACCTGGATCCCGTCGCTGCTGGTGAAGCAGGGCTTCGACATTTCGAAGAGCTTCCTGTTCTCCATCCTGATCTACCTGGCCCAGATCCCCGGCTACTACTCGGCGGCGTTCGTCAGCGAGCGCATCGAGCGCAAATGGACGATCGTGATCTACCTGGCCGGCGGCGCGGTCGGGGCACTGGGCCTGGCCTTTTCGGGCACCAGCACGCAGATCCTGGTCTGGGGCATCGTGCTTTCGTTCTTCATGAACGGCAACGCGGCGCTCGAATACTCCTACACCTCGGAGATCTACCCGACGATGATCCGGACCACCGGGCTCGGCGTCGCCTCGGCCGTCGGCCGGATCGGCGGGATCACCGCGCCCATCGTGATCGGCTTCTCCTACAGCAATGTGGGTTTCGGCGGAGTGTTCACCATGCTGCTGATCCTGCTCGTGCTCGGGGCGGTGGTGGTGGCCGTGTTCGGCCAGCGCACCACCGGCCGGTCGCTGGAGACCATCGGCCAGGAGACGATCAAGTCCCGCACCCCTGGAGGTAACGCATGACCGCCGAACTCGTGCTCCGGCACGCGACCGTCGTCGACCCGGTGACCGAAACGGTGTCGAGCGACCAGGCCATCCGGATCGCCGCCGGGCGGATCACCGCGGTTTCGGCCGACCCCGGCGGCCCGGCCGGCACCGGCGAGCTCGACGCGACCGGGCTGTTCGCCGTGCCGGGCCTGATCGACTGCCACGTACACGTGACCGCCGTGAGCGCGGACCTCGGCTCGGTCGCCGACCGGTCCCCCGCCTACGTGACGGCCCAGGCTTCGCGCCTGCTCGAGGACATGCTCGCGCGCGGCTTCACGAGCGTGCGCGACGTCGGCGGCGCGGACTTCGGGCTGGCCGCCGCCGTCGAGCAAGGCCTGTTCGCCGGGCCGCGGATCTTCTTCGGTGGCAAGGCGCTTTCGCAGACCGGCGGTCACGGCGACCTGCGTCCGGCGGGCCGCGACGTCCACGACCAGCATTACGCGGTGCCCGGGCTGGGCCGCGTGTGCGACGGCGTCGACGAGGTGCGCCGCGCCGCCCGCGACGAGGTCCGCCGCGGCGCCCACCACCTGAAGCTCATGCTCTCCGGCGGCTGCGCCAGCCACACCGACCGCGTCGACTCACTGCAGTTCTCCGACGAGGAGGTGCGCGCGATCGTCGAGGAGGCCGCCGCGGCCAAGCTCTACACGGCCGGCCACGCGTACACCGCGGAGGCCGTCAACCGCGGCCTGGAACTCGGCGTCCGCACCATCGAGCACGGCAACCTGCTGGACGCGACGTCGATCGAATTGTTCCTGCGCCACAACGCTTTCTATGTGCCGACGCTGGTGACCTACCAGGCGCTGCTGGAGCAGAGCCGTTCACTCGGGTTCACCGAGGAACAGTACGCGAAGGTCCTGCAGGTCAGCGAGAACGGGTTCCAGGCCCTGCGGCTCGCCGACGCGGCGGGCGTCCGGATCGCCTACGGCAGCGACCTGCTGGGCGCCATGCAGTCCCGGCAGTCGGAGGAGTTTTTGTTACGCGGCAAGGTCCAGTCGCCCGGCGCGGTGCTGCGCTCGGCCACCACGGTCGCGGCGGAGCTGCTGCGCCAGGAGGGTTCGCTGGGCGTACTGGCCCCGGGTGCGCACGGCGATGTCGTGCTGACCCGGGGGAATCCGCTGGAGGATCTGGGCGTCCTGGCCGAGCCCGCCGCCGGGGTGGCAACCGTCATCCAGGGGGGAGCGGTGCGGCTGCGGCGGTGATCGTGGCCCGACCCGGCCCGGCCTCGATCGTCACCGGGCCGGGGCGGGCACACAGCCGACCGTAGTCCTTTGTAGAGAGTACGACGATCGGCAGCCGGTGGCCGTACAACTCCGCGGCGACCCACGCGCCGAGCATCAGGATCGCGTCGGGCTCGGTGAGGACCAGCGCCGCCGGGGCGGTGCCGCTGCGGATCTGCTCGGCCAGCACCGACGAAGACGAGCTGGACCCCCGCGCCTTCGGCAGCACCAGCACCCGCCCGGTGACCACGGCGCCCCGCTGCGGGTGATGCTCGTCGACGATCCGCCCGGCGAGGTCGGTGCCGCCCCAGAAGGACAGCGGCGCGTCGAGGACCAGCGGGATGCCGGTCGCCGCACCGGGGAAAACGGTCCGGCCGGTCAGCTCGCCCACAGTTCCTCGTCTCGTACCAGATACCCGGCGCGGGCCGAGGCGACGCACTCGGCCATCGAGCCGAGCGTGACGGCCACGCCGAGGTTTCCGGGCGCGTACCAGGCCCACTTGCCGGAATTCGTCATCGCGGTGCGGACTTCCGCGTCGAGGACCGGGGTGATGTAACTGCAGGTGTCCACCACGATCCGCGCGCCGGCCGCTCGCGCGGTTTCCGCGTAGCCGAGCCGTTCGGCCTCCGCGAGCACCGCGCGGCTCGTCGTCACCCACGCTCGCACGCCGGGGTGGAACGGCGGGCCGTCGCCGAGCAGGGTGGCCAGCCGCTCGAACTCGGTGACCGAAAAGTGCGGTGTGCCAAGGCAAAGCGCGTCGATCCCGCTGCCGCTCGCGGTGGTCAGCTCGTCGCGGATCGCGCGCAGGTCCGCGGCGGCGACCTCGTGGACCGGGATGTCCGCCGGGGCCACCGCCGAGAGTGACGGTGCCTCCGGGGTCACGCCCACGACGTGGAACAGGCCCACTCCCCCACTGGAGGCGGCCGCGGCGCCGAACGCCTTCAGCCGGTCCTCGGTCACGCCGTCCGGCACCCCGGTGAGCACCGGCACGCCGCTGCCGGCGACGCGCCCGGCGAGGTGGCCGAGCACTCCCCAGGCGGCGTCCTCGGCGAGCAGCCGCCGTGACAGGCCCGCGCAGTCGAGCCGGACCGTGGCACGCCGGTTGGCGTCCTGGTGCAGCCCGGCGTCCGGCGCGCGGCCGGTGATGGCCGCGCCGATGTCGAGGAAGTCGCCGTAACGGTCGGTGCGGGCGCCGAGCACGGAGTTGGCGAACACGATCGCGTTGGACTCCGCCCACGCCACGTGGGTGCCGAACGACGGCCGGTGCGTGAGCTGGTACGGCGCGCAGGTCCAGGTCGGGGTGCAGCCCAGCGCGGTGTAGCCGGCCATCAGGCGGCGCGCGCTCGCGGTCGTCTCGGCATCGGCGTGGACCAGGTCCGGGTGGCGGAGGTCGAGCGAGCCGACGTTGAGCGTCGTCGGCACCGCGACCCGGCCGCCCAGTTCCCCGAGCCGCTCGACGAAGTCCAGCCCGGCCCGTCCGTGGTAGAGGCACCCGTCGACGTGGGCCGACGCCACGCGCAGCAGCCGGGGCGCGCCGCGGACCCGCGCGAGCGCGACGACCATCCGCAGGCACAGCTGCGCCGCCGGGCCGTCCGCGCCGTCGAGCATCGCTTCGTCCTCTTCGGACAGTTCCAGGTCAGCCATCCGCGAGGTCCCCGAGCCGCACCGGCTGCGCGATCGGCCGCGCGGCCAGCCCGGCGAGGTCGGCCGCCGTGGGCGCACGCCCCTGCTCGGCGGCGGTGAGGCACGCCGTGGCGTAACCGCAGACCCGGCCCTGGCACAGCCCCATTCCGGGGCGCGCCAGCAGCTTGACGGTGCGGGCATCCGTCGCGCCAAGGTCCGCGATGGTGTCGCGGACCGTTCCGACGCTCACCTCTTCGCACCGGCAGAGCAGCGTCGGCGCGTCGAGCCAGGTCAGCCAGCCGGGACGGACCGGGTGCGCCGCGTGCATCGCTCCGGCGAACGCGCGGGCGGACTCGCGGCGGCGCAACAGCCGGGTGACCACACCCCGGTCCGGCTCGGCGCCGACCGTGGTGAGCGCGGCGTGCAGACCGGCCAGCTCACCCTCCACAAGGGACAGTTCAGCCCCGCCGACGCCGCACACCTCCCCGGCCAGGTACACGCCGGGCACGGTGGCGCGCTGCTGGTGGTCGGCCACCGCGATCAGGCTGCCGTCGGCACCGAGCCGGGTTTCACAGCCGAGTTGCAGGGGGATCTCCAGCTGCGGCGTGAAGCCGTAACCCACCGCGACGGTGTCGCACGCGATCTCGCGCTCGCTGCCCGCCACGATCCGCCAGTCTCGATCGAGCGAGGCGACGGTCACCGAGCGGACTTCTTCGTCGCCGTGCGCGGCTACGACCGCCGTCCGCGTCCGGTACGGGATCCTTTTCTGGGCGAAGGTTTTCAGGTACCCGACGCCCTCGGCGAGCTTGGCGGGGCTGCCGAGCACGGCCAGCGGCGACCGGGCGAACCCGGCCGGGGAACCGGCCTCGAACACCCCCGCCACGTCCGCCCCGGCCCGCGCCAGCCCCGCGGCGACCGGCAGCAGGAACGGCCCGGTCCCGCCGACCACGACCCGGCTCCCGGCCCGCACGCCGTGGCCCTTGAGCAACGCCTGCGCGCCGCCGGCCGTGAAGACGCCCGGCAGGGTCCAGCCGGGAAACGGCAACTGGCGGTCGTACGCCCCGGTCGCCACGACGAGGGTGCGGGCGCGGACCTCGCCGTGGTCGGTGTGGAGGGTGAAGCCGCTGCCATCACCGGTCCGCTCGACGTGCCAGACCGCGTGCCGGGCCAGGAAGTCCAGCTGGGGCAAGGAACCCCGCAGCCGTACCAGGGTCTGCCAGTGGTGGTGGCCCGTGCCGTCGTCGCCTTCGCGGTGGCGCCAGTACTGGCCGCCCACGCGATCACCCGCGTCGACCAGCGCGACCCGAGCGCCGGCCCGTGCGGCGGTGACGGCAGCCGCCAGACCGGCCGGGCCCGCGCCCAGCACCGCCAGGTCATAGGCAGACTCAACAGGTGAGGTCACCGCGACCCGCTCCTTCCTGGGACCGCACGTCGTCGCCGGGGCGGGCCTCGGTGAGGCAGGCGCGCTCGTTCGGGCGGCCGTTGACGACCACCAGGCAGTCGAAGCACACGCCGATGCCGCAGAACACCCCGCGCGGCGCGCCGCCGTGCCGGGTCGTCCGCCACGACCGGTAGCCCGCGGCGATCAGGGCAGCGCCGACGCTCTGCCCCGGTTCGGCCGTGATCTCCTTGCCGTCGAAGGAAAACCTCACGCCACCTCCTGGGTAAAACGATCGGCGCGGAACGGCGTCAAGTCCAGATCCGGCGTCGCACCGGTCAGCTGCTGGGCGATGAGGTGGCCGGTCGCCGCGGCCAGGCCGATGCCCGCGCCCTCGTGCCCGCAGGCGTGCACCAGCCCGGGCCGGCGCGGGTCGGCGCCGATCACCGGCAGGTGATCCGGGCAGTACGGCCGGAAGCCGAGGTAGCTGCGCAGCAGGGCGACGTCGGCCAGGAACGGGAACACGCCCAAGGCCTGCGCGGCCAGCTTGCGCACGATCGGGACCGAGAACTGCCGGTCGAAGCCGACGCGCTCGCGGCTGGCGCCGATCAGCACCGTGCCGGCGCGAGTGCCCTCGACCACCACGGATGTCTCGAGCCCGGCGTCGCCGCTGGCCACGTTCGCGACGTAATCCGCGGTGTAGACCTTGTGCCGGATCACCCGCGGCAGCGGCTCGGTCACCAGCACGAAGCCGCGCCGTGGCAGGACCGGGATCGGCGCACCGGCCAGCTCGGAAACCGGGCCGCCCCAGGTGCCGGCCGCGTTGACGACCCAGCGCGCCGCGAACTCACCACGGTTGGTGACCACCCTGCCCAACGCGGCGCCAGCCGAAGCCCCGCCATCCAGGGCGCCGCCGTCCCGTTTCCGGAACGCCAGCACCTCGGTGCCGGTGTGCAGGGTGGCGCCGAGTGCCCGCGCGGCGCGCAACAGCTCGGCGGCGGCCAGCATCGGCTGTACCTGCATGTCCTGCGGATAAAAAGCACCCGCGCACACCTCGGGCGTCAGATTCGGTTCGAGTTCGGCCAGTTCCGCCGCGGACACGTCGACCGCCTCGACGCCCAGCCCGCGCTGTTCCGCCGTCAGCGCGGCCAGCCCGCGTGCCGCTTCGGGGGACTGCGCGACCACCACCCCGCCCTTGTGCTCCAGCTCGAACGCGCCGGGCCCGAACCGCTCCCCCAGCTCACCCCAGAGCCGCACCGAGAGCAGCGCCAGGTCCAGCTCCGGGCTCGGCGATTTGTCGGACACGAGGATGTTGCCCTCGCCGCCACTGGTGGTCCCGCCGGCGACGCCCCCGCGCTCCAGCACCGCGACCCGCAGCCCGGCCGCCGCGCAGAAGTACGCGCACGCGGCCCCGACCACCCCGGCCCCGACGACCAGCACGTCCGGGTGTTCTCGCCCTGTCACCGCAGTAGTATGTCACATTGCACAAGCGGACCACGTGCTCTCCGCCCCCAGTAGCGGCTGTCGCCGGAGCACCGGTCTCACGCCGGCGGGAACTGGTAGTCCCGCTCGATCCGGCCGCCGGGAGTCAGCAGCAGGACGATGGTGCCGCTCCACTGTGGACTCCCGCCGCCGGCCGGGACCAGGTGGGTGGTGAAGACCAGTGCGCCGTGGTGGCCGCGGACGTCGTCGGCGGCGGCGAAGACGTTCTCGCCCGGCGCGACGAACTGCTCGTACGCGGCGGCCACCCGCTTCTCCAGCTCGTCGTGGCCGCGGTAGGTGTTCTCAGGGGTGTACTCCACCGCGTCCTCGTCCCAAAGGCGGACGACGGCGGCGCGGCGCAGTTCGGCGTCCGGCTCGTTCCAGACGGCGGCGAAAGCATTCGCGAAGGCGTTGATGTCGGTCATGGCGGCGACGCTAAGCCGGGTCTGCTGACTTCTTGTGTCAGTGAACCCGGTCTCCCATCATAGATACAAGCTGAGATGCATGTTAGCGTCCATGCTCATGACCCCCGCGAAGAACGCCGCGCCCGGTGCTGCCGACCGGGCCTACCGGCTGACGAAGGAGCTGGTGCTCACCGGCGAGCTGCCGGGTGGGCACCTGTTCAGCGAAGGCGAGATCGCGGAACGCCTCGGCGTCAGCCGGACGCCCGTGCGGGAAGCGTTCCTGCGCCTCCAGGTCGAGGGATTGCTGAACCTGATCCCGAAACGTGGCGCCGTGGTGGTGCCCGTGCCGCCGGGCGAGGCCGAAGACGTGCTCGACGCGCGGGAGGCCGTCGAAGCGGCGGCCGTGCGGCGGCTGGCGCGCCGGCCCGATTTGATCCCCGATGCGCTGGAGCGGCTGCACACCGTGCTCGACACGCAGCGCGCGCACGCCGATGCCGGTGACCTGCCCGCGTTCGCCGAGGCCGACGAACTGTTTCACCGCACCATCGTCGCCGCCGGGGGCAACACGCTGTTGCTCGACTTCTACGCCACGCTCGCCGACCGCCAGCGCCGGATGAACATGCACGCGCTGCGCCCGATCCCGGCCCGCCTGCCCGAGGTGGTCGACGAGCACACCGCGCTGATCGCGATCATCGAGGCCGCCGACGCCGACGCGTTCGCCCCCGCGCTGCGCGCCCATCTGGACGGGGTCCACCGCCGATGACGACGACCGCCGCCCGGGCCGCCGACAACGCCACCACGGCCACCCGCCCGGCCTGGTTCCCGGCCGCCGCCGCGGTTTTCGCCTGCGGCTGGGGCGGCAACCAGTTCACCCCGTTGCTGGTGATGTACAAGGACGCGGGCTACTCCACGTTCACGGTCGACGCGCTGCTCGGCGCGTACGTGATCGGGCTCGTCCCCGGACTGCTGCTGTCCGGCCGTCTGTCCAATCGCTACGGACGCCGCCCGGTGATGCTCGCCGGCACGATGCTTTCGCTGGCCGCCAGCGCGCTGATCGCGCTCGGCCCGCTGGGCATCGCCTGGATCGCCGCCGGGCGGTTCGCCACCGGAGTGGCCGTCGCGGTGGCGATGGCCGTCGGCTCGACCTGGATCAAGGAGCTGTCCGACGCCGTCCCGGGCGGCGCCCCCGACCTCGGCACCCGCCGCGCCGCGCTGTGCCTCACGCTCGGCCTCGGCATCGGCCCCGGCGCGGCGGGGGTGCTCGCGCAGTGGGCGCCGTGGCCGATGGTGCTGCCGTTCGCCGTCCACATCGGACTCACCGCGATGGCACTGGGGTTCGCCTGGCGTGGCCGGGAAACTCTGGGCCAGGCAGCCACGCTCCCGCGCACCCGGCCCGTCACCACCCGGCATCCCCGCTTCCGCCAGGTGATCCTGCCGATGGCGCCGTGGATCTTCGGCTCGTGCGGCGTGGCGTACGCGATCATGCCGCAGCTGGTCGACGATCAGCTGGGCTCGTGGTCACTCGCCTACTCGACGCTGCTGACGGTGTGCGCGGTCGGCGCGGGTGTCGGCATCCAGCCGATCGCGAAGCGCGTGGACCGCGCCACCAGCGCCCGCGCGGTGCTCACCGGCATGACCGTGCTGTGCGCCGGGCTCGCGCTCAGCGCGGTCGCCGCCGCCGTGCGCTCACCGTGGCTGGCCCTGGCCACCGCGCTGGTGCTGGGCACGGCGTACGGCATCGCGGTGGTGTCCGGGCTGCTCGAACTGCAACGCCTGGCACGGCCGAACGAGATCGCCGAGCTGACCGGTATTTACTACGCGCTGGCGTATATCGGCTTCCTGTTGCCCTCATTGCTCGCGGCGCTCAGCGCAGTGGCCGGCTACCCGGTGCTGCTCGGCGGTCTCGCCGTCGTAGCCCTCGCCGGCACCCTCGTGATCGCACGGCACTCGCGCAGTCACCTTCCCGTGACCTGAATATAATTCTCGAAAACAGCGCATAAAAACCAAATGGGACTCACCGCGCGAGCCGGGGCGGAATTCGGTCATTTTGTCGGAATTCTTCACCACTATTGTCGCTTGTGGATCGACGAAGGGTCCGAAATAGTTCTCCCACAGGGAAATCAGGCGGGCACAACCGCGCCCGATTTCGTCAGGGCCAGTAACTTTCAAACCCTTCGAGTAGGAAGTGGGAGCTGCACATGCGGCGTTCCTCGCGATCTTTTCGCGCCCTCGTCATAGCCGCGACGGGCGGTTTGGCCGTGGCCAGCTTGACTCAGCTGGGCACTGGCCAGGCCGCCGTCGCCGCGCCGAGCCCCACCGCGGCCGATGCCGCGCCTCAGTCGGTGATCGTGGTCCTGAACAACCAGCTCCCCGACGCGCCGCCCACCAAGGCGGCTTCGGGCACCCGGCGCACCGAGGCCACCCAGCAGCAGGAGTCCGTGCTCGCCAAGCTGGCCGGCGCGGCCCCGGCCAAGGTGAAGCACTTCGCGCTCGGCAACGCGTTCTCCGCCACGGTGACCTCGGCCCAGGCCTCCCAGCTGGCGCAGGACCCGGCCGTCGCCCAGGTGCTGCCGGACAGCAAGGTGACGCTGCCCGACGCGAAGCCGGCGCCCGGCGCGGAGAGCAAAGCCCCGAAGGCACAGGACAAGGCGAATCCCCAGGCGCCCGGCACGATCTGCCCGGCCGACCCGGCGAAGCCGCTGCTGGAGCCCGAGGCGCTGACCTCGATCCACGCCTACAGCACCGACGGCTCGAAGAGCGCCTCGGACCTGGCAAACGGCTCGGGCGTGAAGGTCGCGTTCCTCGCGGACAACATGGACCCGAACTACGCGGACTTCATCCGCCCCGACGGCTCCCACGTGTTCTCCGATTTCCAGGACTTCTCCGGTGACGGCCCGGCCACCACCGATTCCGGCGCGGAGGCCTTCGGCGACGCCTCGTCGATCGCCGCGCAGGGCACGGTCGTGCACGACCTGTCGAAGTTCGTGAACGAGAACCACCCGCTGCCCGCGGGCTGCAACATCGTGGTGAAGGGCGTCTCCCCCGGCGCGAGCCTGGTGGGCCTCAACGTCTTCGGCTCCACCGCCACGAACTCCGCGGTGCTGCAGGCGATCGACTACGCGGTGACCGTTGATCACGTCGACGTGATCAACGAGTCGCTGGGCCTGAACCAGTACCCGGACGCCAGCTCCCGCAACCTGTTCCAGGTGTTCAACGACCAGGCCGTCGCCGCGGGCGTCACCGTCACCGCCTCCAGCGGCGACGCGGGCATCACCTCGACCATCGGCAGCCCGGCCACCGACCCGCTGGTGATCTCGGCCGGCGCGACCACCGACAACCGGCTGTACGCGCAGACCACCTACGCCGCCTTCCCGTTCTCCAACGGAAAGTGGGTCAGCGACAACATCTCCGCGCTGTCGTCCTCGGGCATCACGCAGAACGGCCGCACGATCGACCTCGTCGCGCCCGGTGAGGGCAACTGGGCCGACTGCTCGCCCGCGTATTCCGAGTGCCGGAACTTCAAGTCCGTGCCGCAGCCGACCGACCTCGAATCCTTCGGCGGCACCAGTGAATCCGCCCCGCTGACGGCCGGCGTCGCCGCGCTGGTCATCCAGGGCTACCGCGGCACGCACCACGGCGCTTCGCCGACGCCCGCGCAGGTGAAGCAGTTCATCACCGGCACGGCGCACGACCTCGGCCTGCCCGCCGACGAGCAGGGCTCCGGCCTGCTCGACGCCCGCGCGGCCGTCGAGGCGGCGCTGACCTCGCCCGGCACGACCGGTGCCCCGGCCGGCACCGCGTCGAACATCGCCCTCTCGACCGACCAGCTCACCCTGGAAGGCGCGCCGGGCAGCACGCAGAACGCCACGGTGAAGGTGACCAACGTCGGCAGCAAGCCGCTGACGGTGAGCACCGGCACCCGCACCTTCGCGCCGCAGTCCTCGCAGTCGCAGACCACCGCGTTCGACTCGGCCAAGCTACCGACTTTCCCGTACTACAACGGCACTAACTGGGCATACAAGAAGGTCACCTTCAGCGTGCCCGCGGGAGCGCAACGGCTGCTTTCGCGGATGGCGTGGCAGGGCAGCCCGAAGACGGTCAACGGCCAGTCCGTCACCCCCGTGGTGCGGCTGACCCTGATCGCGCCGGACGGCACCTTCGTGGCCAACAGCCGCCCGCAGGGTGGCCCGGCCACGGCGAACTACGCGAACGTGGACGTCACGCGCCCGGCCGCCGGCACCTGGACCGCGGTGCTCTACTCCGCGTCCGGCCCGGCCGGCTACACCGGTGACATCCAGCTGAGCAACGACACGCAGCGAGCCGTCCCGTACGGCCAGGTTTCGCCGCAGGTGCTGAGCCTGAACCCGGGCCAAACCAAGCCGGTCGACGTTTCGCTGGCCACCCCGGCCACGGGCGGCGACGCGGACTACTCGGTGACCTTCGGCAGCTCCGACGGCCACCAGACCACCCTGTCCGCGGTGTTGCGCTCGCTCATCCCGACCAAGAACGGCACGGGCGGCTTCGGCGGCACGATCACCGGCGGCAACGCGCGGGCCGTCTCGCCGGCGCAGACCTTCAGCTACGAGTTCGACGTCCCCAAGGGCAAGAAGGACCTCGACGTCGCGCTGAAGCTGCAGGACCCGGGCACGGTCGTCGACGGCGTGCTGGTCGACCCGAACGGTGAACTGGCCGATGTGAACAGCAACGTGTTCCTCAGCGCGCCGAACAAGCTGTCGCAGGGCACCGGGCTCCAGCTGACCGACGCGAACCCGCTGCCGGGCCGCTGGCACTTCGTGGTCGTGGTGCAGAACCCGGTGACCGGCAAGCAGATCAACCAGCCGTTCACCGGCACGGTGGGCTTCGACCAGGTGTCGGTCAGCGCGCCGGCGCTGCCGAACTCGGCGTCGAAGAAGCTGGCCGCCGGCCAGGCCGTGACCGTCCCGGTGACCGTGCGCAACAACGGGATCGAGCCGGTCGCCATCGGCGTCGACCCCCGCACCAACAGCCGTCAGACGCTCCAGCCGCAGCCGATCGGCGGCTCGACCGAGGTGGACCTGCCGGAGCTGAACGTCAACGCCCCGGTGTACTCGATTCCGCCGGACACCAGCAAGTTCACCGTCGCCACCTCGTCGACCGTGCCGGCCCAGGTGGAGATCCAGGGCTCGGCCGCGGGCATCGACGTGCTCGGTGACCTGAAGTCCGCGCAGGCGGGCAGCACGGTCTCCGTCGCGACGATCGGCGAGAAGCAGGGCTACGTCACGAAGGGCGTCTGGTTCGCCGACGTGCAGGAGATCGGGCCGTTCGGCCCGTCGGGCGCGCCGGCCGGGCATTCCTCGTACACGGCGTCGATCCAGACCGCGGGCTTCGACGCGGCCGTGACGTCGTCCACCGGTGACCCGTACGACCAGTCCGTGGACCCCAACGGCACGGGCGGCACCCCGACGATCGTGAAGCCGGGCCAGACGGTCACCATTCCGGTGACCATCACGCCGTCGGGCCAGCACGGCGCCGCGGTGGCGGGCCACCTGAACCTGGTGACCGTGCCGACCCTGCCGACCGGTGTGACCGGCCTGCCGCAGGAGGGCACCGGCGAGGTCCTCGCGACCCTGCCGTACAGCTACCAGATCGGCTGAGCGAGAGTCCTTTGCAGACGGCCGGGCCGTCGGTCCCTTGTGGACCGGCGGCCCGGCTCGTTTCCGGGTTCAGCCCGGCCGGACCGCCCCGGTCGCGACGGCGTGACAAGCACCGAAACCCTCTGCCCGCAACACAATCCGCCCGTCCCGGATGCGCACGGCGGTCTCGGTCGCGTCGCTCACCGCCGTCACGCCGGCGGCCGCCGCGAGCACCCCCGCGTCGTCTCGGACGATCTGGGCCCGCGGCCACGTCGAGGCCGGAAACGCTTGCTTCAGATGGCCGCGCAGCTCGGCGAGCGCCAGCTGCGTCAACGGCGACAGCTCGGCGGGCTCGCCCGTCACGATGGCGATCGTCACCGCGTCCCCCGCCGGGGCCGCGCGGATCGCTTCCTCCGCCGCGGAAAGCCGATGCAAGCCCAGCACGGCCACCACGCCGTCGCCGTCCAGCGCGGCGGCCGAATCCCGCAGTGAGTCGACAGCCGGCAGTGGCGTCCACCGCTCGTCCACCGGCCGGGCCTGCGCCACGATCGGCGGCTCCGACGGCCATTCGTCGGGCAGCCCCAGCGTCGGCAGTGACTCGCACACCCGCACGACGTTGAACGGTTCGCCGAATCCCGGCGCCACGGCCGCGAGCCGGCTCGCCCCGTGCAGTGTGGTCAGTGCCGCTTCCGCGACCCGCACGAGCCGTCCGTCCCGTGGCGCCAGCCGTTCCAGCGCCAGCCCCAGGGTGATCGCCTCGAAGCGCATCAGCTGCGCGTACGGGCGGCGGGTCAGCTCGTCGGCCAAGATCTCCGGCATCAGGTCGGCGCCCAGCCGCGCCCCGGGATCGGTGGCCAGCGGCAGCCGGGCGACCCACGCTCCGGCCAGCGCGCCGAGCGCTTCGGCGGCGCTGAGCCCGGGGTCCTGGCTGCGCGGTTCGGCCGAGCCCCGCTCCGCCGCCGCGGCCAGCACCGCGAAGTACAGCGCCCGTTTGCCGGGGAAATTCGAGTAGACGGCACCGCGGGTCAGCTCCGCGCGCTCGGCGATGACGTCGATCTTGGCGTCTCGGAACCCCCGCTCGGCGAACTCGTCACGGGCGGCTTCGAGCACCTTCGCGCGGTTGCGTTCCTGGGCCTCCGCCCTGGTCAGCCGGGCCATCGTCCTCCTCGCCTCGGAATCTCCCGGGATGCTTGCCCAAGATACCGTGACCATGCATATGATGAGAACATCTGATCTGAACATGTGAAATGGAGACTCGATGCCGCCCGTCCGGCAAGTGCCCGAGATCGACCTGACCGACCCGGCCGTGCAGCGGGACCCGTTCGCCGCGTACGGCGCCGCCCGCGAGCGCGGACCGGTGGCCCGGCTGACCGGCTTCGGCCCGATGTGGGTGGTGACGCGGCACGAGGAGGCCCGCGCCATGCTCACCGACCCGCGGTTCGCGCTCGGCGCCGCCAGCTACCAGCGGCCCGAGGTGCCCGAGCACTGCGTGCCGTACCTGCGCACGATGCAGGAGATGGAAGGCGAAGAGCACGGCCGCCTGCGCCGGCTCGTCTCCCCCGCGTTCAGCGCGCGCCGGGCGCTGGAGTTCCGGCCGCGGATCGAGCGGATCGTCCAGCGGCTGCTGGCCGCCCTGCCCGCCGACGGACCGGTGGACCTGGTGCGGGACTTCGCCCAGCCGTTGCCGATGGAGGTCATCTGCGAGCTGGTCGGGGTCCCCGAGGCCGACCGGCCGCGCTGGCACGAATACGGCCGGACCGTCCTCGCGGGCGCGGGCCCGGGATTCGCCGCCGCGGTGCCGGGCATCATCGACGGCGCGCGCGAGATCGTCGCGGGGCCCGGCCGCGATCTGGTCGCCCTGCTCAAAACTGTGGACGGGCTCGCGGAACAGGAACTGGTCACGCTCGTCTGGCAGCTGGTGCTGGCCGGGCAGACGCCGGCGAACCTGATCGCCAACGCGATCGAGGCGCTGCTGGCTCACCCGGGTGAGCTGGCCGCCCTGCGCGCGGACCCGGCGCTGCTGACCGGCGCCGTCGACGAGCTGATCCGCTGGTGCGGCCCCGCGCTGCTGACGATTCCGCGGCAGGCGACGGAAGATCTCGAGCTGCACGGCGTGGCGGTCCGCGCGGGCGAGCCCGTCACCGCGTCGATCGCGGCGGTCAACCGCGACCCCCGCGCGTTCGACGGCCCCGAGCGGTTCGACGTCCGCCGCGCGCCCGGCGGGCACCTCGGCTTCGCGCACGGCCCGCATTTCTGCCTCGGCGCCTCGCTCGCGCGCGTCCAGACGGAGGTCGCGCTCGGCGCCGTGCTGCGGCGGTTCCCCGCGCTCGCGCTCGCCGAGCCCGGCGCGCACCGGGCCCCCGACCCCGGCACCTGGCGCCTCACCACACTGCCGGTGACCGGCTGACGTCCATTTCGGACACCTATCGGGTGAATACTCGAGCCGTGCTTCGGACCCTCGGCGCTGCTAGCGTTTTCCCAGGTCTTCGTCCTCATCCCGGGAGCCGCACATGTCCGCGTTCATGGCCGATTCCGCCCTCGACCCCCGCCGGGCCTGGCCGCTGGTCGCGGCCCGCGGGGCGTTCGCAGTGCTCTTCGGCATCCTCACCCTGGTCTGGCCCGGCGTCACGGTCCTGGCGCTCGCGATCGTCTTCGGCGTGTACGCGCTCTTCGACGGCATCAGCGCGATCGTGCAGGCGTTCCGGCCGGGAGACGGCGCCCAACGAGCCGCGTACGGGCTGCTCGGTGTGCTCGGCGTGATCGCGGGTGTGCTCGCGCTGGTGTGGCCGGGCACGACCGTGCTCGTGCTGGCGACGCTGGTCGGCGCGTGGGCAGTGGTCACCGGCATCGCGGAGATCGTCGCGGCGGTGCGGCTGCGCAAGCAGATCACCGGCGAGGCGTTCCTGATCGTCGCCGGCGCGCTGAGCGTGGTGGCCGGGGTGCTGGTGCTCGTGCACCCCATCGCGGGCGTGCTCGGGATCGCCGTGCTGATCGGGATTTACGCGGTGCTGTACGGGGTCATGCTGGTCGTGCTGGCGTTCCGCCTGCGCGGCCTGCCGGAACCCGCGGCTTCCGGGTCTCCGGAACAAGCGCCCGAGGCCGGATAGCGGGACAATAGCCCGGTACGGCTCGCGCAACGGAGGGATCCGTGATGATGGCCCAGTACCCGCAGAACGGCGGTTACGACCGCGACGTCCGGACGGGAGTGGACGCGGCCCGGCTGTGGGCGGGCGGCGTCGCGACGGCGGTGGTGGCCGCGCTCGTCGCCATCGTCGGCCTGCTGATCGCCCGCGGCATCTTCGCGGTCCCGGTGCTCGCGCCGAAGGGCGAGGGCATCTGGGGGAACGCGAGCACCCCGACGTACGCGATCGCCGCCGCCGTCGCCGCGTTGCTCGCCACCGGGCTGATGCACCTGCTGAGCGTCGCGACGCCCGCGCCGGGGCAGTTCTTCGGCTGGATCATGGTGCTGGTGACGCTCATCGCGGTCGTGCTGCCGCTGACCCTGACGGTCGAGCCGAGCGCGAAGATCGCGACGGCCCTGATCAACCTGGTGATCGGGCTGGTGATCGCGATCGTGGTGAACAGCATGGCCGCGAACGCCCGCACGCTGCACCACCGCAAGCGCCGCGAGACCGGCGGCGCCGACACCCCGACCCGCCAGTGGAACGAGCCGCCCCAGCCGCCGTCCTCCTATTACGACCGCTGAGGCAACCGCTGTCCTCCCCCGCATGTGGCCCGTGTGTGAAAGCGTCACAACGCAGGGGGAGGACAGCTTGTTCACGGAATTCATCACGGGTGCGGCCCTGCTGAGCGCGACCCTGCTCAATGAATGCAGCCCCGGCTGCGCCGACGAGCGTCGGGTGGTCGCTGTGGCCCTCGGAAGTGGCGCCGGGCGGCGAAATGCACGTCGGGACCTCCGCCGCCTAGGGCGGTGGCTGCGGTCCGACGGGCACGTTCACGATCATCGGCACACCACCGACTTCGCCCACCACACCGCCGTCTTCGCGGCCGGCCACGCCTTCCACCCAGCCGACCTCGCCTCGTCCGGCCAGGAAGCACCAGATCGCGGTCCGCCCGGCCGGAGCCCCGCAGACCGGCGGCGGCGCACTGGCGACGTCGTTCATCCCCTGACCATCCTTTGAGGACAATCTCGCCGAGGAAACCCGGTCCCGGCAAGGCAACCACGCGGCCTTGCCGGAACTCCGGTCACCAGGCCGGGTCGAAGCGCACGCCTTTCTCGTACCAGTCCTCGTCCGCGACCGGGCCGGGCTCGGGCGGCGCCGGAACCACGTCGGCCGAACGGTCGCGGAGGTACTCGCCGGGAACAGCGGACGCCGGCGTGGAATCCCCCGGCCCCTCGGCGGCGGCGGCGGCCTCGTTTTCGGGAATCTCCGGGGAAAACCCGGCCCGCCAGCGCAGGCGGTCCATCAGGTAACCCGTGGTGCCCAATGGCGCGAGCAGCTCCCCCGTGCGGCGGGCCGAAATGCGCTGCGCCTCGGCATAGGTCCGGAGCACCAGCTCCGCAATCTCGTGCGGGGACATCTCCCGCACGGCGTCCGACAGGTGCAGCGCGGTCAGCACGCCGTCGGTGTTCACCGAGACACCCGCCGCGCCGCCGGGCGACGTGACGTCGGCCGACAGCGCGGACAAGGTGCTCACCAGCGAATCGCGGTCCGGGGGCGGGGGCGGAGCCATCAGCCGAGCGTGCCCGGGGTCATCGGGCGGGACAGGCCGCCGTCCGGGGCGATGTCGACGTTCTCGCGACGGACCTTGTCCTCGGTGCCCTTCGAGGTGTTCGAGGTCTCGAAGTTGCCGGGGTCGAAGGATTCGCCGGGGCTCACGTCCGGCGGGGCCGGGATCTTCGGCAGCTGGTCGCCGTGCGCGCGGATGTTCGCGGCCAGCCGGCCGGAGGAGTCCTGCATCCCGGTCCGGATCTTGTCGATGTGCTCGAAGAAGCTCTCGTAGATCTCCTTCGAGCTGTCCCCTTCGACTGCGGAGCCCTGCTCGGCGGCCAGCTCGTTGAGCCCCGCGCCGGCACCCGCGGCCGCGGCCTGGATGCCCTTGGCGGCGAGCGTCACCTCCACCCCGACCGCCGCGGGCGCGGCCGCGACGACCAGCATCGTCGTCAGCGTCGTGACGAAGGCCGCCGCGAGCACCCGCCACCACGAGATCTCGCCCTGCTTCGACTTCTCCTCCGCCCACTTCTGGGCCGTGTCCTTGAACGTGGCGGCGAGGCTGTTGAGGTCCGACCGGGCGCCCCAGACAGCGTCGCGCGCCGCGATGATGCCGCTCTCCAGCACGGAGATCTCCGTCGCCATCCGGTCGTAGGTCGCGTGCAGCTCGTCGAGGTAGGTCTTGACGTCCTCGGCGGCCGTGCCGCGCCACGAGTCCATCTGCTGGCGCGCCCGCGTGAGGTCCGTCAGCGGCTCGTTGCCGAACGTCTTCCACACCTGCTCGTAGCTGTTGATCATGGACTGGAGGCCGTCCGCCGAGTCCGGCTCGATGTCGGCCTCGGAGAACTCCCGGAAGACGTCCGCGATCGCCTCCTGCTGCTGCTCGTAGAGCCCGCCCATCAAGTTGTAGATCGCCCAGTCGCCGTACCTCAGCGCCAGCAGGCCGTCGAGCGCGTCGTTGGCGCCGTCGAGCAGGTCGTCGCTGACGCCCTCGAGCAGAGCCGTGCGGTCCTCGTCGCCGGAGGAGGACTGGATGCCGAAGTAGTCGTCGCCCACGTCAGTTCCCTTCCAGCTGTGCGGCCGCCCGGTTCACGCGGTTCTTCGCGTCCGCGTCCGCCTCCTCGTACAGGTCCGCGACCTCGAGCAGCGCCCGGCTCGACTGCTGGGTGGTGAACGCCAGCTTCGCCAGCGCCTCCTCCACCTTCTGCCGGTGGTACTCGTACGCCGACTTCACCTCGCGCATCCCGAGCGAGCGGCCGAACGCGGTCTGCGCGCCGCCGCCGAACGGCATCAGCGAATCGATCAGGTCCGCGGGCCCGGAAGAACCCGGGACGTCGAGCTTCTTGACGCCGTCGCGCGCGGTTGCCGCGCCGTCGCCCGCCTTGCCCACGAGCCCCGAAGCGCCCCGCAAGTCGCCGAGGTCGGTCTCGAAACCGATCATGAGTCAAACCCCCAGTTCGTCATGGATTCCGCCCCCCTGCCGGAAATCACCGGTATGACGGCGAAAACCCGAGTTTGGTTCACCTCTTCGGGCCGGGTGTGCCCCAGATCACTCACGCGGTCCGATCGCGGGCCGGCGCCCGCCGGTGGAGGATGGGGGCGCCGGTTTCCCGATCGCGAAAGGACCCGCCGCCATGATCTTCATCGTCGTCAAGTTCCCTGTGCTGCCGGAGAAGAGCGACGACTGGCTCTCCATCGTCGCGGACTTCACGGCCGGGGTCCGCGCGGAGCCGGGCAACCTCTTCTTCGACTGGTCGCGCAGCGCCGACGACCCGAACGAATGGGTGGTCGTGGAGGGCTACCGCGACCAGGAAGCGGCCGTGGCGCACGTCAGCTCGGAGCACTTCAAGACCGCGATGGCCATGCTGCCGGACGCGATCTCCGCGACCCCGCGGATCATCAACACCCAGGTGCCCGGCGAGGACTTCGGCGACATGGCGGAACTGAAGCCTCGAAACGCCTGAGCCCCGCAACGCCTGAGCCCCGCGGCATCAGCGGCAGATGTCGCGCCGTTCGAGCGCGAAGGTCACCTCGGTGCAGGCTGGCCGACAGCCGACGCGGACGATGGGCAGGGTTCGCCACCGCAGCGTCGAACGGAGCCTCGGGTCTTCAGGCCTCGACGGCGGTCCGCCGCGGCCACCACGGCACGATCGGCGACGTCCGGCGCTGGTAATCGGCGTACTCCGGGTAGCGGCCGCGGGTGATGCTCTCGGTGAAGACGGTCGAGCCGACGAAGAGCAGGGTCAGCAGCACCGCGCCGGCGATCGTCCAGGTGACCGCGGCCGCGGCGGCGACGCCGAAGAAGAACACCATCCACCACTGCGCCTGCTCGAAGAAGAAGTTCGGGTGCCGCGAGAAGCGGAACAGCCCGCGCTGCAGGAACCGCGGGTCGGGCGTCCGGCCCGCCTCCTGCTCGCGCGCCTTCCACTGGTGGAAGTCCCACTGCTGCTGGTCCGCCACCGTCTCGCCGACCAGGAACGCAAGGCCGATCACCGCCACCACGACGTCCCAGAAACCGAAGGGCGAGCGGTTTTCCAGAGCGGTCCAGGCGGGCAGGGTGATCAGCAGCAGGATCGCGTTCTGGTAGATCGTGATGAAGAAGAGGTTGAACAACTGGAACTGCCAGGGCCGCATCTTCGCGCGCAGTACCGCCCACCGGTAATCCTCGCCGCCGCGGGCATAGCCGCCCTTGCGCGCGAAGTTGAACGTCAGCCTCGCGCCCCACAGCGCCACGAGGACGAACATCACGTCCAGCCGCGGGTCGGCGAACCCGGCGGCGCCGGCGAAGATCGCGACGTAGACCACCGGCACCAGCGACCAGATCCGGTCCACCCACGAGTACTCCCGCGTGAGCACCGACAACAGCCAGCAGACGGCGCAGACCCCCGCGAACACCCAGAGGCAGACCAGAAACGCGTTCATGCGAGCACTCTACTGGCGCGCCGCCCGGGAGGCCCGGCTCCGGCTGCCTAGAATCCGCTCATGACCGCCCCCGCGAACCTGCCGCTGAACGCGCGCCGGGTCGACATCTTCTTCGCGGTCCTGTTCGCCGCGTTCACCGTGACGTCGCTGATCAGCGACCTGCTGCCGACCGTCGGCGTGGACTTCTCGCAGCCGTCGGGCAACTTCTTCGTGCAGTCCAACTACTGGTACGCCCACGATGCCGACGTGCTGTTCATGCACCCGCCGGACTGGATGCGGATCGTCACGGGCCTCTCGGCCTTCGTCTACATGCCGTTCTACGTACTGCTCGTCTACTGCCTGCTGACCGGGCGGAACCGGATCCAGCTGTTCGCGGTGATCTACGCGACGATGATCGTCACGCTCACCGGCGTGGTGGTGTTCGGCGTGGAGTTCTTCGGTGACCCCGCGATGCGCACCGGGAACCCGGGCAAGTTCCTCGCCTTCAACCTGCCCTACGTGCTGGTGCCGTTGCTGCTGCTGATCCGGATGCGCAAGCCGCTGCCGTTCACGCGCCGGTTCTGAGCAACTGTCCACAATAGACTGCGATCACACCACCCATTCCCCGGTGCGGACCCGCGGACGGCCGTCCGCCGGCGCCCCGGCCCCCGGGTACGGCAGCCGCGGCGGCGGGCAGAGGTGGTACTCAAAGTGCCACCACTCGTTGTCGTAGCGGCGGTGCAGGTGGTGGACCCCGCCGTGGCGCTCCAGCCAGGCGGCCCCCTCGGTCGGGCGCACGTCGAGGGCGATGCCGCCGACGTGGGTCGACTCCGCGGGCGGCAGCACCAGGCGGCAGGCCTCGCGGACGGAGCCGGTGCGGCGGACCTCCTCGGTGAACAGGCGGTGCTGCTCGGCCGCGTCCCGGTGGCCGGAGGTCAGGCCGATCAGCTGGCCGTCGCGCCAGAACGCCTCGGTGCGCGCCGCCGTGAACGCCTCGCGGACCGCCGGCACCAGGCCGCTCAGGTCCTCGGCCGGGAACCGCAGGCCGAGCGCCCACTGGCAGGCCAGGTAACGGGCCCGCCCGGGCGAGCGCAGGCAGGCGAACGGGAGCAGCAGGACGGCCAGCACCCGCGTCATCACCGCGTAGAGCCGGGCTCGGGAGAAGATCATGCGGTTCATGTTCGGCGGCCAATATCCGCGGGCGGCCCGTGCTCCGTCCGCATCCGTCGACAGCCCTGTAACAGCCGTGTAAGCATCGCCGCTTGTTACCGAACGATGACACTCCGCTGACGCGGTCGTAGGTGCCGCTGCAATAGTGGAGCCCATGCCCCGGGTGTTGCTGATCGAAGACGACCAGGCCGTGCGAGACGGCCTGCAGCTCGCGCTGACCTACCAAGGTCACACGGTGGAAGCCGTGGAAACGGGGGAACTGGGCCTCGAACGGCTCACCTCCGACGTCGCCGACGTGGTGGTGCTCGACCTGATGCTGCCCGGCATGGACGGCTTCGAGGTGTGCCGCCGGATCCGCGCGGGCGGCGACCTGCCGATCATCATGCTGACCGCGCGCAACGACGACATCGACGTGGTCGCCGGGCTCGAGGCCGGCGCCGACGACTACGTGGTGAAGCCCGCACAGGCCCGCGTGCTGGAGGCCCGCATCCGCGCCGTGCTGCGCCGGACCGGGGGCGAGCCGCGGCCGGCCGAGTCAAAAACGGAGGCCGAACGGCACGGGGCGCTGACGATCGACCGGGCCGGCCTCGTCGTCGCCAAGAACGGCGAGCCGGTCGGCCTCGCGCCCACGGAGATGCGGCTGCTGCTGGAGCTGTCCGCGGCGCCCGGGCGGGTGCTGAGCCGGCAGCAGCTGCTGGAATCCGTGTGGGACCAGGGTTATCTCGGCGACTCGCGGCTCGTCGACGCCTGCGTGCAGCGGCTGCGCTCGAAGATCGAGGACGACCCGGCGGCGCCGGTGTACGTGCAGACGCTGCGGGGCTTCGGCTACCGGTTCGGCCCCCTGTGAAGGGATGGTCCGACTGGGGCTTGCAGACGCGGCTGCTGTCCGCGTTCGCGCTGCTTAGCGTGGTCACGGCGGCCGCCGTCGCCGGCTTCGGCTACGTGCAGGCCCGCACCACGATCCTGCAGAGCGCGCAGGACAAGGCCGTGATCGAGGTGACGAACCGGATCGAGCAGCTGTACCCGTTACAGAGCCTGGAGCCGACGTATACCGATCTGGTCGTGATGGCCGGCCACGTCTCGGGCCGCGGCGACGAGGCTGTGGTCGAGCGCGGCGATCGGGCCGGCGGAAATCTGAACCCCGCCGTGGTCACCACGGAACTGCACCGCCGGGTGCGCTCCGGCGTCGTGGCCTGGCAGCGGGTCGAGTACGGCGGTCAGCCGGGGCTGGTGATCGGCACCCAGCTGCTGGTCAAGGATTCTTCGGCGCCGGCAGGCACCCGGGCGTCCGGGATCGAGGTGTACGTGGTGCGCAGCCTGGAGTCCGAAGCCGTGAGCATCGGCGACCTGGCGCGCGGCGCGTGGTTCACCGGCGGGGCCGCGCTGGTGCTCGCGATGCTGCTGGCGCTGCTGGCCGCGCGCAGTGTGCTGCGGCCGGTGCGGGAGCTGCGCCGGGCCGCGCACCGGCTGGGCGAGGGCGAGCTGACGACCCGGCTGGAGGTGCGCGGGTCCGACGAGCTGGCCGGGGTGGCCCGGACGTTCAACACCACCGCCGAATCGCTGCAGCGCCACGTCGGCGAGCTGGAGCGGATGGAGGCGGACGCGCGGCGGTTCGTCGCCGACGTGTCGCACGAGCTGCGCACGCCGCTGACCGCGATGACCGCGGTCACCGACCTGCTCGACGCCGAGGCGGCCGCTCTGCCCGGGCCCGCCGGGCAGGCGGCGCGGCTGGTCAGCCAGGAGACGCACAACCTGACCCGGCTGGTGAACGACTTGATCGAGGTGACCCGGTTCGACGCCGGCTCGGCCGCGCTGGCGCTGGACGACGTCGACGTCGCCGAGGCCGTCGGCGCCACCCTGCGCGCCCGCGGCTGGGCCGCGGAGGTGGCCACCGAGCTGCCGCCCGGCGTCCGCGCCCGGCTGGACCCGCGCCGGCTCGACGTGATCGTCGCGAACCTCGTCGGCAACGCGCTGCGCCACGGCGCCCCGCCCGTCACAGTGCGGCTTTCGGCCGAACGAGACCGGCTGACGATCGAGGTCACCGACGAGGGCCCCGGCCTCGATCCGGACGTCCTGCCCCACGTGTTCGACCGCTTCTACAAGGCCGACACGGCCCGTTCACGGTCCGAGGGCAGCGGCCTAGGCCTCGCGATCGCCTGGGAGAACGCCAAACTGCACGGCGGCACCCTGACCGCGGCCAACCGTCCCGACGGCGGCGCCGCCTTCACCGTCCGCCTCCCCCGCGACCCAGGAGGTGCTTGATGCGCACCGGAAAGCGCCGGCCCGGGAACGTCGCGCCGCAGCACCGGAAGCGGGCAACACGCCGCGCTGCGCGTCTGATCGGGATGTCGGCCGCGGTGGCCGTCTTGCTGGCCGGCTGCGGGGTGCGGCCCAGCGCGGTGATCCCCGGGGGCCCGGCGCCGAGCGGGCCGGTCGTCTCGGGTCCCCCGGGCGGCGCGGTGCTCTACTTCGTGCTGGCGGGCCGGCCGACTGCTTCGCAACGGGGTATGGCCCCGACTGATCCGGCCGGCGTGCTCACTCTGCTGGCCGCGGGGCCGGACGACGCCGAGCGGGCGGCGGGCCTGACCACCGAGGTGCCCGGGAACGCGGCGCCGCTGTCGGTCGCGGTGGCGAGCTCGGGGGTCACGGTGGCGCTGGGCCTCGACGTCTCGGCACTGTCCACAATGGCCACCCAGCAGATCGCCTGCACCATCCGGCACCTGGATTCCGCCCTGCCCCCGGTAACCCTGACCGGCGGCGGCCGGCACCGGAAGCTGGCAGGCTGCCCGGAAGCTCCGTGATACCGGCCGGGTCAGCTCACCTCGGCCGGCTCGCGGTCGCGGCGCCGGGTCAGCACCGGGGCGAACACCACGGCCAGCAGGCAGAGCACAAACGGCACGGCGAAGGCGACGTTCAGCGGCATCCACCGCGTCAGGCCGCCGATCAGGGCCGGGCCGGCCAGCAGGCCGACGTAGCCGAGGCCGACCACCTTCGCCATCAGCGCGCCGGACGCGCGGGTGTCGAGGTTGCCCGCCGCGGTGAACAGCTGCGGCACCCCGCCGGACAGGCCGAGCCCGAACAGCGCCCAGCCCACCAGCGCGAGCGGCACCCACGGCGAGAGCGAAGCGACGGCGAGGCCGAAAGCGGCCAGCGCCGAGCCGTAACGCACGATCGCGGCCGGGCCGGCCAGCGCGGCCACTCGGTCGGTGGCGAACCGGCCCACAGTCATCGCGACGGCGAACGAGCCGTAGCCCAGCGCGGCGGTGGCCGCGGAGGTGCCCAGCACGTCCTGCAGGTGCAGCGCCGCCCAGTCGTTCGCGACGCCCTCGGACAGCATGAGCGCGAACGCCAGCGCGCCGAGCAGCCACACCAGGCGCATCGGCGGCCGGACCCGCGCGACGGGCGCCGTCTCCGCCGCCTCGGCCTTCGCCGGTTCCGCGTTGAGCAGGAACCGTCCGGCCACCAGTGAAAGGACCACACACAGCGCGCCGGTGCCGCCCAGCGCGGCGGCCGTCGGTATCCCGGCCTTCAGCACCGCCGCGCCGACGAACGCGGCGATCGCCCCGCCGATCGACCACATGGCGTGGAACGAGGCCATGATCGGCCGCGGGTAGGCGCGCTCGACGACCACGGCGTGGGAGTTCATCGCGACGTCGATCGAGCCGTTGAAGAAGCCGAACGCCACCAGCGTCAGTCCAAGCGACCACCAGCTGCCGGCGAGCCCCGGCCCGATCAGCGCGATGCCGAGCAGCACGCCGGAGGTCGGCAGGACCAGGCGCTGGCCGAACCGGTCCGTGAGCGGGCCCACCACCTGCATCCCGGCGAACGCGGCCGCACCGAGCACCAGCAGCAGCACACCCAGCGTGCTGTGCGAGATGCCGGTGGAGCGCTCGACCACGGGGATGTGCACCACCCACATGCCGACCGCGAACCCGTTCAGGGCGAAGAAGGTCCAGGTCGCGACGCGGGCGGCGCGGGGCAGCCCGGTACGCGGGGGGCGATCGTTCATGATGAGCGGTTCCTCCTGGGGTGTGGTCCTGACGATGATGCCACGAAACCCGGTAGTTCGTACAACACAATTGTTCGAACAATCACCATGATTGTTCGTTTTGGGTCTGCGGCATGATGGTCGGGTGCACGCCGCCGAACCGATCGACACCCCGTGAGCGGGGGCTACCTCAAGGGCCGGATCCGCCGCGAGGACATCATTTCCGCGGCCGCCACCGTGTACGGCGAAGCCGGCTACCACGGTTCGTCGCTGCGGGAGATCGCGAAGCGCGTCGGCATCAGCCACGCCGGCCTCCTGTACTACTTCCCCACCAAGGAGGCGCTGCTCGCCGCCGTGCTGGTGCGCCGGGACGCCGAGGACTCCGAGCGGGAGCAGCTGAACGTGCCCCCCGGCCTGGAAGTGCTCCGCCACTTCGTCGCGCTGGCCGGGCACAACGTGCGCCACCCCGGCATCGTCGACCTGTACTCGCGCCTGGCCGCCGAAGCGGTGGCGCCCGACCACCCGGCGCACAGCTACTTCGAGCGCCACTACGAGCAGGCCCGGGAGAGCGTGGTCGAATCGTTCCGGGTGCTGTCCGCGAGCGGCGAGCTGCGCGAGGGCGCCGACCCCGAATACGCGGCGCTGACGTTCATCGCGCTGATGGACGGGCTCCAGGTCCAATGGCTCACCGCCCCCGGCAGCGTCGACCTCGTCGGCTCCCTGCGCTTCTACCTGCAGAACCTGCTCACCGTGCCGCTCGGCTGACCGCCCCGGCGCGGTCACCGCCGCGCCGGGGCGGCCGGCTACAGAGTGGCGGCGTACGGGTCCCAGCCGTCCGGCAGGGCGGGCGGCACCTCGACCGTGCTCTCCACCTCGACCGGCTGGCCGCGGGTGATCGACTCGTCGATGGCGAGCATCGCGTCGAGCACGTGGTAGGCCAGCTCGCCGGACGCGCGCTCCGGCACCCCGGCCCGGATCGCCCGGGCCAGCTCCAGCGCGCCGGTGCCACGCGAGGCCGCATGTCCTTGCGCGGCAAGCTCTTCCGGCTCCTCGGTCCCGAGCAGGTGCAGCCGGGTGGCGCCGTCGAACCGGTTCGGGTCGGGCAGCACCGCGGTGCCGAGCGTGCCCGACACCTCGACGAAACCCGTGCGGGCCAGTGCCGAGTCGAAGCTGAGCACCACCTGCGCGCTGCCGCCCCGGGTGAACTCGACGAGCGCGGTCACCGTGGTCGGCACGGTCACCGGGAACTCGGTGCCGGCACGCGGGCCGGAGCCGATCACGCGGGTCGTCCGCGCCTGTCCCCCGGCCCCGGTGACCCGGTGGATCGGGCCGAGGAGCTGGACCAGCTCGGTCAGGTAGTACGGCCCCATGTCGAGCAGCGGCCCGCCGCCGGCCTGGAACAGGAACTCCGGCGCCGGGTGCCAGCTCTCCGGCCCCGGCGTCTGGAACAGCGCCAGTGCCGTACGCGGCTCGCCGATGCGCCCGGCGTCCACCGCGCGCCGGGCCGTCTGCAACCCGGCGCCGAGCACGGTGTCCGGCGCGCTCGCGACGCGCAGCCCCTTCTCCCGCGCGCGGTCCAGCAGTTTGCGCCCGGTCTGCCGGTCGAGCGCGAGCGGCTTCTCCGCCCACACGCTCTTGCCGGCGTCCAGCGCGGACAGGCCGACCTCGACGTGCGCGGCCGGGATCGTGAGGTTCACGACCAGCTCGATCTCCGGGTGCGCGAGCAGCTCGGCGACCGTTGTCCCTTGCGGCACACCGTGTTTGGCCGCCTGCGCCGCCGCCCGCCCGGTGTCGAGATCCGCGACGGCGAGCACGCGCACGTCGGGGAAGGCCGTGAGGTTCTCCAGGTACGTGTCACTGATGACGCCGGCGCCGATCACGCCGACGCCGACCGGCCCGGTGCTCACTTCTCGGCGTCGGCGAGGAAGGCGAAGCTGCCCGCGACGGCTTCGAAGATGTCGCCGTCGTAGCGGTCGAACTCCACCACGCGCAACGCGTCCGGCGCCGCGGCGAGGATCTCCGCGAGCGGCAGGGCGCCCTGGCCCGCCGGGACCTGGCCGGAAGCGTCGGTGGCAAGCGCCCCGTCCTTGACGTGGATGGCGCGCACGCGGTCGCCGAGCCGGCTGAGCAGCCCCGCCGCGTTCTCGCCGCCCGCGGTGGCCCAGTAGGCGTCGACCTCGAGCGCGACCGCCGGGTCGAGCTGATCGGCGAACACCTCGAACGCGCTGCGCCCGTCGATCCGGGACTCCAGCTCCCACCAGTGGTTGTGGTAGCCGACCGTGATCCCGTGCTCCGCGGCGGCCTTCGCGGCCGCGTTCAGCGCGGCGGCGGTCGCGGCGATGTCGGCTGGGTCCTGCCACTGCTCCGGCTTGACCAGCGGGTCGATCACCACCTCGATGCCGAGCGATTTCGCGGCGGTGAACACGGCCTCCTGGTCGACGCCGATCAGCTGCGCGTGCGCGGTCGGCGCGGTGAGCCCGTTGGCCGGCAGCCCGGCGGCGAGCGCCTCGACGTTTTCCACCACGCCGTACGGCTCGACCTGGGTGAACCCGATGGCGGCCAGCCGCCGCAGAACGTCCGCCGGATCGGTCGCGAACACGTCACGGACCGAATACAGCTGCACGGAGACCTTGCCCATTCCAGCTCCCTTGCCTCGCGGGGGTCGACAGCCGCGAAGGACGGCGTCGCAAGATTTCTACCACCTGGTCAAAATTCACACCAGCCGCTGACGCGAGCGGGTCGGCACAACCGCACGTTCGGCAGAGCGCAACCCGCGGGCGGCCACCTTCCGCGACGACACGCCAGATCAGTCTCACAACACAACTCAGCACGTGAAGCGCTATCATGGCCGGAGTGAATCGAAAGGAGACGCCGGTGGCAGTCAGCGACCTGGTACTCGTCACCGGGGCCGGTGGTGGGGTGGGCGGAGTGAGCCGCATCGTCCTGGAGCGGCTCCTGGCCGAGGGGGTGCCGGTGCGCGCGATGATGCGGCGCGAGGACCAGCGCGCCGAAGAACTGCGCGCGCTCGGGGCCGAAGTGGTCGTCGGCGACCTCACCCGGCCACTCGACGTGGCCCACGCTCTCGACGGCGCCGGCCGGATGTACTTCAGCATGAGCGTTTCGCCGGACTACCTGCTGGCCGCGACGGTCGTCGCCACCGTCGCGCAGGACTACGGGAAGCTCGACGGGCTGGTGTCGATCTCGCAGATGACGGTCTCGCAGATGACCGCCACCAGCACCGCCGAATCCCACCAGCAGCGGCTGCACTGGCTCTCGGACCGGGTGCTGACCTGGTCCGGGCTGCCCGTGGTGCACGTCCGGCCGACGACGTTCCTCGACAACCCGCTGTTCACCACGCTCGCCGCGCAGTCGATCCGCCGGGACGGCACGCTGGCGCTGCCGTTCGGTTCCGGCCGCACCTCGCCGGTTGCCGCGGCGGACGTGGGCCGCGTCGTCGCGACCCTGCTGCGCGACCCGGCGCCGCACCTCGGCCGCGTCTACGAGCTGACCGGGCCGCGCACCCTGGACCTGAACGGCGTCGCCGCGGAGTTCAGCCGCGCACTGGGCGTTCCGGTGTCCTATGTGGACGTCCCACTGGCGGACTGGATCGCGGGCACGCTGAGCGCGGCGGGCCTGTCGCCCCACGCCGAGCAGCACATCGCGACCATGGCGAAGCTGCACCATGCGAACCGCTACGACCGCGCGACCGGCGACGTCGAGCTGGTCACCGGCGAGCCCGCGATGACGATCGAGGAGTTCGTGGCCGCACGCAAGGACTTCTACCTGGGCTGACGGGACCGGTCCGGCAGATCCGGCTTCAGGCCGGGAGATCCTTGCGGTACACCAGGAAATCGCACGGTGTGGCCAGCAGCGGAGCCAGGTGCGGGTACGCCTGCTCGATGGTCGAGGTCGCCACCACGCGGTAGCCGAGGCGGCCGTACCAGCCGGCGAGGAACTCCTTCGACGGATGGGTCCAGCCGCGCGGGACCAGCAGCTCCAGCTGCATCTCGGCGCACTTCCCGGCGTGACAGGACTGCTCGGCGAACCGGACCAGCGCCCGCCCGATGCCCGCGCCCCGCACGTCCGGGGCGGCGGCCAGCAGGCCGAACTCGCCTGCCCCGTCCTCCAGCCGGTGGATCCGCACGCTGCCGACGATCCGGCCGCCGAGCCGCGCGACGGCGATCTCCCCGGCGCGCACCAGCCCGGTCACCTCGGCGGCCGTCGTCCGGTCCGCCTGCCCGGCCCACAAGCCCTTCTCGGCGATCGCGTAGACCTCGTTCACCAGTGCCGTGACCGCGCCGACCAGGCCTTCGTCCTCAGCGGCCGACGGCGGCAGCAGCTCGATCTCCGGGGTCACGCCGGGTCCGCGGGCACCGGGCGGGCCTCGCCGAAGCCGCCGTAACGGCCGGCCTTGGCGCGTTTGCGGACCTCGTCGAAGTGCCGGTGGACGGCCTCCGCCGCGGCGTCGGCGTCGCCGCTGACCAGCGCGTCGACGATCGCCTGGTGCCGTTTCGCGGTGCCCGCGGCCGAGGTCGGGGGCCCGCCCAGCTCGGACTCCGCGGCCCGGTAGACGTCCCAGAACAGGCCGGTCAGCTCACGGGCCAGGTCGAAGCCCGCCTCGGCGCAGATGAGGTCGTGGAACTCGCGGTCGGCGACCGCGGAGTCGGGCCCCTTGCGGCGCATCCGGGCGACGCATGCCTGCAGTTCGCCGATCAGCTCCGGCCGGTGGTCCAGTGCGACGCGGCTGGTCAGCTCGGTCTCGATCATCTCGCGGACCTCCAGCAGGTCGCGCAGCCGGCCGGCGTCGCTCGCGCCGCGGGTGCGCGTGCGGAACAGCAGCCAGGTCTGGAGCGCCTCGGAGCCCGCGGAGCCGACGAACGTGCCGTAGCCGTGCCGGATCTCGACGATGCCCAGCGCCTGCAGCGCCTTGATCGCCTCCCGGATCGAATTGCGGCTGACCCCGATGTCGTCCATCAGGCTCAGCTCCGTGGGCATCGGCGCGCCCGGCGGCAGGTCCCGCTCGATGATCAGGTCGATGATCCGCTTGGTGATCTCTTCACTGCGTTGAGGGCGCGCCAAAACATCTCTCCCCGGCTGTCCTTCGGTCGCTGGCCCGTCGCCATCGCCAGGACATCCTACGTCATGCCCGGCTTGTTTCCCCGCGGTGACGCCCGGGTTGCGAAAGTGCTTCGGTCCCCTTGACCGGTACCCCCGCGGGTTCTAGGGTTCGGCCAAGTCATAGGACGTCCCATGTCCTACTTCTCGAAGCTTACTGGTGGGCGAACCAACATCGAGTCAGGAGCCGTTATGTCGCGAACCGCCATGGGGACCGGCCCTTCGTTCAACCGGCGCGCACTGCTGCGCTACACCGGCATGGTAGGCGCCGCCGCGGCGTTCTCGTCGACGCTGGCCGCCTGCGGCGGGCCCGCTTCGACCAACAAGACCGGCAGCTCCACCGGCCTGGTCACCGCGGTGGTCGGCTACGGCAACAACCAGTCCTGGGACCCGCTGCAGACCGCGTCGGCCTTCTCCATGGCCGCGTTCCTGCACGTCTACGAGTCCCTGGTGGAGGGTGACCCGATCACCCGCGCCCCGTTCCCCGGCCTGGCCAAGGCGCTGCCCGCCGACGTGAGCGGCACCAGCATCAAGTTCGAGCTGCGCGACGGCGCCCAGTGGCACGACGGGCAGCCGGTGACCGCCGACGACGTGGTGTTCACCTACGCGCGCACCCTCGACGAGAAGGAGAACGTGCTCATCCACAGCTTCTTCTCCCAGTGGCTGAAGGAGGTGAAGAAGGTCGACGACCGCAGCGTCGAATTCGTGCTGAAGTTCCCCTTCCCGTACGCGCTGCAGCGCATCCAGTCGTGCAAGATCCTGCCCCGCCACGTCTACCAGGGCAAATGGGCCGACGCCGCGGCCGGCAAGGTGGTGGGCTCCGGCCCGTACAAGATCACCGAACAGGCGCCGATGAGCCACACCTCGTTCGAGAAGTTCGCGGCCTACAACGGCAGCCGGCCCGCCGCCTACGACAAGATGCTGTGGAAGTCCATCGTGGACTCCGCGCCGCGGGTGGCCGCGATCTCCGGCGCGAAGCCGGACGCGCAGGTGGTGGAGAACATCCCGGCCGCCAACGCCGGCCAGCTGCGCCAGGCCGGGCGCACGGTCGAGTTCGCCGACGGCGGCAACAACCTGTACCTGATGTTCAACACCGCGCACGCCCCGTTCGGCGACCGGCGCGTGCGCCAGGCACTGCACTACGCCATCGACAAGAAGAAGATGATCGACATCGGCCTGCGCGGCACCGGCACGCCGGGCACGTCGTTCATCAACCCGAAGCTGCCGCAGTCGCAGCCGGCCGCGCTGGACTTCGCCTACGACCCGGCGAAGGCCAGGCAGCTGCTGGCCGAGGCCGGGGTCACCGGGCTGAAGATCTCCTTGTCCACCACCAACACCTCGCTGGTGCTCGACTGCGTGAAGGTGATCAAGGAGGGCTGGGACGCCGTCGGCGTGCAGACCACTTTGGACTCCCAGGACACCAAGGCGCTGTTCTCCAAGCTGGACAACGGCAGCGACTTCCAGGTCGTGTCCACCACGAACAACCCGATGCAGTTCGGCAACGACCCGGACCTGCTCATCCGCTACTACTACGACGCACAGTCGCTGATGATGACGAAGTACGCGCGCTGGACGAACGCCGACGCCCAGGCCGTGCTGGCGCTGCAGAACCAGGCCGCGCAACAGACCGACGAGGGCAAGCGCAACGGGCTGTACAAGCAATTGCTCGACCTGATCTCCGAGCAGGCGGTGATCTACCCGATCGTCTTCACCCAGCTGGGCACGGCGTGGGACCCGAAGGCCATCACCGGGGTGCGCGCGCAGGGTTACCCCGGCCTCTACCTGAACCAGGCCAAGCCGGTCTGAGCGCCAGGCTCGTGAGTGTTCATGACGGTTAGAACCGGCATGAACACTCACGAGCCCTTTCCCGGTCCGAGTTAGGAGACCCCCGTGACCGTTGTCGTGCGGATGCTGGCCGGCCGCATCCTCGCCCTGATCCCGCTGCTGCTCGGCGTGATCCTGTTCGTGTTCATCGTGATGCGCTTCTCCCCCGTCGACCCGGCGCTGGCCGCGTTCAACGGGGCGAACGCCAGCGCCGCGCAGCTGCAGCAGTTCCGGGCCGACAACGGCCTGCTCGACCCGCTGCCGCTGCAGTACGTGCACTTCGTCTGGCACCTGCTGCAAGGCGACTTCGGCACCAGCGTGATCACCAAGGAGCCGGTCGGGCAGACCATCGCCACCGCGCTCCCGCTCACCGTGCAGCTGACCCTGCTCGGCCTGCTGATCGCGCTCGTGCTGTCGATCGTGCTCGGCGTGACCTCGGCGCTGTTCCGCGACCGCTGGCCGGATCACCTGATCCGGGTGGTCACGCTCGCCGGGGTCGCGGCGCCGGCGTTCTGGATCGCCCTGCTGCTGGTGCAGTGGCTCGCGGTGGGCCAGGGCCTGTTCCCCACCAGTGGTTACGTCAGCCCGGCCGACTCGTTCTCCGGCTGGCTCAACTCATTGGCGCTGCCCTCGGTGTCGCTGTCGCTGCCGGTCGCCGCGCAGCTGACCCGTGTGATCCGCACGTCGATGGTGGAGGAGCTGGACAAGGACTACGTGCGCACCGCGCGCGGCGGCGGCCTGCCGCCGGTGGTCGTGGTGGGCCGCAACGTGCTGCGGAACGCGCTGGTGAACCCGTTGACCGTGCTGGGATTGCGGGTCGGCTACCTGCTCGGCGGAGCCGTGGTGATCGAGACGATGTTCGCGCTGCCCGGCATGGGGCAGAACATGATCCAGGCCGTGCAGGACGGCGACACCGCCAAGGTGCAAGGTTTTGTCATCACGATCGCCCTGGGCTTCGTGCTGGTGAACCTGATCGTCGACGTGCTCTACCTGATCGCCAACCCGCGGCTGAGGAGCCACTCGTGATGCGCCCGGTGATCCGCCCGAACCTGACCGAGCGCCTGGCCCGGCCGGGCATCCGGTTCCGCAAGCTCCCGGCCACCTCGTGGGCCGCGCTGGGCGTGCTCGCGCTGCTGGTGCTCGTCGCGATCCTCGGCACGGTGCTGGCCACGCACAACCCGGACGCGCTCAGCACCGACACCGGCGGCCCGAGCGCCGCGCACTGGTTCGGCACCGACCAGTCCGGGCGGGACGTCTTCTCCCGCCTGGTGGCCGGCACCCGCTGGTCGCTCGCGATCGGCCTCGGCGCCACCCTGCTCGCGCTCGTCACGGGCGTGGTGATCGGCTCGTTCGCAGCGACCTCGGGACGCCGGACCGACGCCGTGGTGATGCGGGTGATGGACGTGATCATGGCGTTCCCCGGCATCGCGCTGGCCGCGGTGCTGGTCGCCGTGTTCGGCCACGGCATCCTGGTGCTGATCCTGGCGATCGGTTTCCTGAACATGCCGTCGGTGGCCCGGGTGGTGCGGGCGAACGTGCTCGCCCAGTACGGCGAGGACTACGTGGCCGCCGAGCGCGTGATCGGCGCGAAGCGGCTCTTCATCCTCACGCGGCACATCGCGGTCAACACCGCGGCGCCGATCCTGGTGTACTGCACGGTGACGGTGGCCGACGCGATCGTGTTCGAGGCGTCGCTTTCGTTCATCGGCGCGGGCATCCGGCCGCCGGACCCGTCGTGGGGCTCGGTGCTGGCCGACGGCAAGGACCTGGTGCTGACCGGCGGCTGGTGGGCGACGCTGTTCCCCGGCCTGCTGATCCTGATCACCGTGCTGGCGCTGAACGTCCTGTCCGAGGGCATCTCCGACGCCTGGGCGGCGCCCTCGGGCCGCGGCGCCAAGGCGGGCGCCAAACCGGGCGAGGTGGCGCAGGAGATCGAGAAAGCCATAGCCGGTAACGAAAACCCCGCCCCCGCGCTGCCGATCGCGGGCCTGCTGGAGGCCGGCGAACGGCTGGCAGCCAAGGCACGTGACCTGACCGGGCGACCGGCGGTGCTGGAGGTGAAGAACCTCGCCATCGCGTTCCCCGGGCGGCACAACGGGGTGAACGTGGTGGACGACGTGTCCTTCACCGTCCGGGCCGGCGAGGTGCTCGGGCTGATCGGCGAGTCCGGCTGCGGCAAGTCGCTGACCGCGCTGTCCGTCATGGGGCTCCAGCCGGGCACCGCGCGGCTCTCGGGGGAGATCCGGTTCGACGGTGAGGACCTGCTCACCATGAAGCCGGGCACCCGCCGCCGTCACCTCGGCCACGACATCTCGATGGTCTACCAGGACGCGCTCAGCTCGCTGAACCCGGCGATGACGATCCGCGCGCAGCTCAAGCAGTTCACCCGCCGCGGCGGCACGCGCACCCCGGAAGAGCTGCTGGAACTGGTGAACCTCGACCCCGGCCGGACGCTGCGCGCGTATCCGCACGAGCTGTCCGGCGGCCAGCGCCAGCGCGTGCTGATCGCGATGGCGCTCTCCCGCAGCCCTCAGCTGATCGTGGCCGACGAGCCGACCACCGCGCTCGACGTGACCGTGCAGGCCCAGATCATCGCGCTGCTGCTGCGGTTGCAGGAGGAGCTGGGCTTCGCGCTGATCCTGGTCTCGCACGACCTCGCGCTGGTCTCGGACATCGCCGACCGCGTGGTGGTGATGTACGGCGGGCAGGTGGCCGAGACCGGAGCCACCGCGCAGGTGATCGGCTCGCCGCGGCACCACTACACCCGCGGCCTGCTCGGCGCGGTGCTTTCGCTGGAGGAGCACGAGGCCACGCTCACCCAGATCAAGGGCGTGGTCCCGGCGCCCGCGGACTTCCCGCCCGGCTGCCGCTTCGCCGCGCGCTGCCCGGCGGCGCGCGGGCACTGCTTCGAGGTGGCACCGGAGCGGGCCGGGGACAGCGCCGAGCACGTCGTCGCCTGCCATTACCCGGCCGAGCGCACCACGCCGGTAGTCGCGGAAGGAGCACAGGTATCAATCCGGCCAAAAGTAGGCGGACCGTGGTGACCTTCCCGTGTACAGCCGATCCCGCCGTGACTGTGGTCGGATTGATAGCGAAAGGCACAGTATGAACCTCGTCGAGGTCGATGGTGTGCATGTGGTGCACCGAGTCCGGGCGGCCAGCCTGTTCGGGCGCGACAGCGTGTACGCGCTCACCGACGCGAACCTGACCATCTCGGCGGGCGAGACCGTGGGCGTGGTCGGCGAGTCCGGCTGCGGCAAGTCCACGCTCGCCAAGGTGCTGGTCGGGCTGCAACGCCCGACGTCGGGAACCGTGCGCTACCAAGGAACGCCGCTCGCGGAACTGCGCGCGGCCGACGTCGGCCGCCGGGTCGGGATGATCTTCCAGGACCCGTCCACAGCGCTGAACCGGCGGCTGCCGGTCGCGAAGATCCTGCGCGATCCGCTCGACGTGCACCACGTCGGCTCCCAGGGTGAGCGGGAGGAGCGCGTGCGCGAGCTGATGGGACTGGTCGGGCTGCCGTCCAGCGTGGCCGACGCCGTGCCCTCGCAACTGTCTGGCGGGCAACGCCAGCGCGTCGCGATCGCCCGGGCCCTCGCGCTGGGCCCGGACCTGCTGGTGGCCGACGAGCCGACGTCCGCGCTGGACGTCTCGGTCCGCGCGCAGATCCTGAACCTGCTGATCGACCTGCGCGAACGGCTCGGGCTCACGATGGTCTTCGTCTCACACGACATCCAGACCGTGCGGCGGATGAGCGACCGGATCGTGACGATGTACCTCGGCCGGGTCGTCGAGACCGCGCCGGCCGCCGATCTTCCCGGCGGCGCCCGGCATCCCTACACCCGGGCGCTGTTCTCGGCCACCCCGAGCCTGCTGCACCCAGTCGAGCCGATCGTCCTCAGTGGACCCGTCCCGTCCGCCACGGCACCGCCGCCGGGCTGCCCGTTCCACACCCGGTGCCCGAAGGCGACCGACGAGTGCGCGGCAGCGCTGCCGCCACTCACCGAAGCCGCCGGGCACGCCTACCGCTGCATCCACCCAGAGACCCTCACCGGAGTGAACGCCTCATGACCGCGAAGAAGTTCGCCGGCATCATCCCGCCCCTGTGCACGCCCTTCAACGACGACTTCACCGTCGACACCGAGTCGCTGCGCCGCCACATCGAATTCCAGCTCGACGCGGGCGTGCACGGCATCTTCGTGCTCGGCTCCTCCGGCGAGGTCGCCTTCGTGCCCGACGCCCAGCGCCGCGTGGTCATCGAGACGGCCGTGGACCAGGTCGCCGGCCGCGTGCCGGTGCTGGCGGGCTGTATCGACATGACGACCCAGCGCGTGGCCGAGCACGTGAAGACCGCCGAGGCGGCCGGCGCCGACGCGGTCGTGATCACCGCGCCGTACTACACGCGCACGCACGTCGCCGAGGTCGACCGGCACTTCCGGCTGCTGCACGAGCAGACCTCGCTGCCGATCTTCGCCTACGACATCCCGGTCGCCGTGCACACCAAACTCGACCGGAACCTGGTGCTCGACCTGGCCGAGGCCGGGGTGCTCGCCGGGCTGAAGGACTCCAGCGGCGACGAGGCGGGCTTCCGCTTCGTGCTCAAGGGCCGTCGCGAGCGCGGGCTGGACCGGTTCGCCGTGTTCACCGGCTCGGAGCTGCTCGTGGACGCGGCGCTCACCCTGGGCGCGGACGGCGCCGTGCCCGGGCTCGGCAACGTCGACCCCGTCGGCTTCGTGCTGATCTACGACCACAGCCGCTCCGGCAACCCGCTTGCCGCGCGCCGTGAGCAGGAACGCCTGCTCACGCTGTTCGGCATCGTCGACGTGGCGCCGCCGAGCCGGATGGGGCGCGGCTCGGCGGCGCTCGGCGCGTTCAAGGCGGCGATGAAGCTGCGCGGGTTCATCGACAACGCTGTCACGGCGCCGCCGCAGCTGCCGCTGAACGACGACGAACTGTTGCGGATCAAGGAGAAGCTCGCGGAAACGGGGCTGCTCTAGATGGCCGTCTTCGACCGCATCCACTACGGGGGCGACTACAACCCCGAGCACTGGTCCCCCGAGGTGCGGGACCAGGACGTGAAGCTGATGGCCGAGGCCGGCGTCTCCATGGTGACCATGGGGATCTACTCCTGGGCGCAGGTGGAGCCGCGGCCCGGCGAGTTCGGCTTCGGCTGGTTCGACACCGTGATGGACAAGCTCGCGGACCACGGCGTCGCGGTCTGCCTGGCGACCATGACCGGGTCGCCGCCGCCGTGGCTGTCCCACCGGCACCCGGAGATCCTGCCGGTCCGCGCGGACGGCACCCGGCTTTCGGCCGGCGCGCGGCAGCAGTTCTGCCCGTCCAGCCAGGTGTTCCGCGAGCACGCGGCCCGGCTCGTCGACCAGCTCGCCACGCGGTACGCCGGGCATCCGGCGCTGGCCATGTGGCACATCGGCAACGAGTTCGGCTGCCACATCCGCGCCTGTTACTGCGAGGCCTCCGCCGAGCACTTCCGGCACTGGCTCCAGTGCCGGTACTCCACAATGGACTCGTTGAACGCGGCGTGGAGCACCACCTTCTGGTCGCAGCGCTACGAGGACTGGTCGGAGATCGAGCCGCCGCGCGTCGCGCCGACCTTCCCGAACCCCGCGCAGCAGCTGGACTACCACCGGTTCTCCTCCGACGCCGCCCTCGGCTGCTACCTGACCGAGCGCGAGGTGCTCGGCCGTTTGACGCCGGACGTGCCGGTGACCACCAACTTCGTCGGCCTGGTACAGAAGGCGCTCGACTGGCACACCTGGACGCCGCACGAGGACATCGTCAGCCTCGACTCGTACCCAGACCCGCACGAGCCGCGCAGCCACGTGGAGGCGGCCTTCGCGTACGACCTCGTCCGGTCCACTAAGGACGGACAGCCGTGGATGCTGCTGGAGCAGGCGCCGAGTGCGGTGAACTGGCGGACCCGCAACGGCCCCAAGCCGCCGGGTGCCATGCGCCTGGGCAGCTGGCATGCCGTGGCGCGCGGCGCGGACGCCGTCCTGTTCTTCCAGTGGCGCCAGACCTCCGGCGGCGCGGAGAAGTTCCACTCGGCGATGGTGCCGCACGGCGGCCGCGAGACCCGCACCTTCCGCGAGGTGGCGGACCTGGGCCGCGAACTGGCCGCGCTGCCCGAACTGGCGGGCAGCCGCGTGCACGCCGACGTCGCGATCCTGCACGACTGGCCCAGCTGGTGGGCGCTGGAACTGGACTCGCACCCGTCCGACGACCTGCGCCAGCTCGACACCCACCTCGCGCACTACGCGCCGCTGTTCGACGCCGGTGTCACCTGCGACGTCGTGCGGCCGACGCGAGAGCTGGCCGCCTATCGGCTCGTGGTGGTGCCGAACCTGTACCTGATGGACGCCGGGGTCGCGGAGAACCTGCGGTCCTATGTGGCCGGAGGCGGGCATCTGGTGGTGTCCTTCTTCTCCGGCATCGTGGACGAGAACGACCGCGCGTACCTCGGTGGCTATCCCGCCCCGCTGCGAGAAGTGCTGGGGCTGCGCGTGGACGAGTTCTGGCCGTTGCCCGAAGGCGGTTCGATCAGCATTGACACGGCGGGGAAAGCGGCGACCGGCACGATCTGGTCCGAGTGGGTGGAACCCGAAGGCGCCTCGGTGGTCACGACGTTCGGCGACGGCGAGCTGGCCGGCCGCGCCGCCGTGACCCGGCACGAGTTCGGCGACGGGGTCGCCTGGTACCTCGCGACGCGGCCGGACCCGGTGGCCATGCAGGCGCTGTTCGACCGGGTCACCGCCGAAGCCGGGGCCGCGCCGGTGCTGCCCGGCCTGCCCGCCGGCGTACAGGCGATCGTCCGGGAAACGGCCGGGGGAAGCGCTTACCTGTTCCTGCTCAACCACGGCGCGGAGGCGGTCACCGTGCCGCTGCCCGAGCCCGCCCGTGACCTGCTCACCGATCCCGGCCGTCCGCTCGAAGCGGTGGCGCTGGCGCCGCGCGGGGTGGCCGTCCTGACCCGAGGTGAAAGGAAAACCGTCTGATGAGAGCGCTTGTCCGCTGGGGGCTGGCCTTCGTCGTACTCCTGACCGGGCTGCTCGTGCCCGGCGCGGCGACGGCCAGTGCGCCAGTCACTGCTCCAGTCCCGCAATTCGACCAGCAGGTCCTGTTCAACCCCCATCAGGAAACCGGGTACGCCTGCTTCCGCATCCCGGCGATCGTCCGCAGCACCCACGGCACCCTGCTCGCGTTCGCCGAGGGGCGCGTCGACAACTGCGGCGACACCGGGGACATCAACCTGGTGCTCAAGCGCTCGGCCGACGGCGGCAAGACCTGGTCCCCGCTCCAGGTGGTCAACCCCGGCGGCGGCGACACCCACGGCAACCCGGTGCCCATTGTGGACAGCCGGACCGGCCGGATCGTCTTGATCACCACGTACAACAAGGGCCGCGACGACAACAAAGCTTGTGACGTCCCGTGCCCGCGGACCCCGCACTCGCAGTACAGCGACGACGACGGCCGCACCTGGTCCGCGCCGGTCGACATCAGCGCGCAGGCGAAGCTGCCGGCGTGGGACTCGTGGTACGCCTCCGGCCCGGTGCACGGCATCCAGCTGACCACGGGCCGCCACGCGGGCCGGCTCGTCTTCGGCGTCAACGCCGAGCGCAGCGACGGCACCAACTCGATCGAGAACTACGCCGCCCTGATCTATAGCGACGACCACGGCGCGAGCTGGCACGTCGGCGCCGTCGACAGTTATCCGCACCCGGTGGGCGGGACGTACACGCAGAAGCCGTCCGAAGTCAGCGTCGTCGAGCTGCCCGACGGCACGATCTACGCCGGCGGCCGGGAGCAGGGCGGCACCGACGTCGGCAACCGTGACTACGCGCTGAGCCGCGACGGCGGCGAGACGTTCAGCCGGCGGTTCACCACCATCCCCGACCTCGTCACGCCGATGGTGCAGGGCTCGCTGCTGCGCCTGCAACGCCCGGGCGGGGAGCGGATCCTGTTCGCGTCGCCGTCGGACACCGACCGGCGCCGGTGGATGATGATCCGCTCGTCCTACGACAACGGCCGCACCTGGGAGGACGCCGAGCAGGGCACGCGGGTGACCACGGACTGGTCCGGCTACTCCGACCTGGTGCAGCTCAGCGATCAGCGCGACCCGGACGCGAAGATCGGCCTGATGTACGAGGGCGGCGCCGTCGACGCCCGTGACGAGATCCGTTTCGCGCGCTTCGACGAGGCTTACCTCGGGCATCACCCGGCCGGGCCGATCACCCCCGACGTCTCCGCGACGCACGCCGACGCGCGGGTCCTCGGCGGCGCCTCGGTGACGGCGGGCCGGTTCGGCGGGGCGCTGAACCTGGACGGGATCGACGGCTTCGTCCGCGTGCCGTACTCGCCGTCGCAGCTGCCGGGCTCGGGGGACTTCACGTTCACCACGTGGTTCCGCTACGGCGCGGTGAAGGACCCGCAGGTGCTGTTCTGGCTGGGCGGCATGGGCACGACGGCGCCGCAGCTGTGGCTGCGCGGCGAACCCGCGTCGCACCGGCTCATCGCCACCATGACCACGGCGGCGGGCACGAAGTCCGTGACCACCGCGCAGGCCTACGACGACCAGGCCTGGCACCACGTGGCCCTGGAGCGCACGGCGGGCCGGCTGACGATCCTGGTTGACGGGGTCGAGGTCGCGGACGGGCCGGACTCCCCCGGCTCGGTCAGCCAGACGGTCTCGTTCCAGCTCTGGCTGGGCGCGCGGCTCGACGGCGCCTACCACCTGAACGGCGCGCTGGACGACACCCGGCTCTACCGCCGGGCCCTCACACCGTCCGAAGTGGACCAAGTCCGTGCGCACGCGGCCGACGTCCGGCCGGGGCCGGTGCTGCAGCTGCCCTTCGACCGGGTCCGCTCGTGAGTGTTTATGACGGTTAGAACCGTCATAAACACTCACGAGTCTTTCAGCCGTGCAGCGCAAGGTAAGGCGCGACGGCCAGCAGGGCGGCGATCAGCACGACCTTGAGCCGCCGCACCGGCACCCGCCGCGCGATTTTCCAGCCGAGCAGCACCCCGGCCAGCTCCGGTAGCCCGATCAGCAGGGCGAGCGGTCCGTCGACGGCGCCGTGCACGAGGTACCCGATCGTGCCGGCGCCGGCGATGACCACCGACTGCGCCTGCGCCGCGGCGAGCCCTTCCAGCATCGGCACGCCGCACGCCACCAGCAGCGGCACGGTCAGCATCGGCCCGCCCACCCCGACGAGCCCGGCCGCGGCCGCGACCACCAGTCCCAGTCCCACGACCGATCCCGCCGGCAGCACCGGCCGGACCGGGGAGCCACGCCGGTCCCGCAGCCACACCAGCGCCGCGACGACCACCGCGAACACCGCCAGCAGCAGCCCGAACAGCCGCGCCGAGACCAGGGAGTTGAGCCACACCCCGACCGGCGCCCCGACGACCGCGCTGGCGGCGAGTTGTCCCGCGATCCGTCGCGTGTGGACTTCCCGTAACTGTCCGGAGTGGACATACGCGGCCGTGCCGAGCGCCCCGGTCGCGACGTGGGTGACGATCGCCGTCCCGGCCACCTGCGCCGGCGCCAGCGGGGTCAGCAGGAACAACCCGATCGTCGGCAGCACCCCGCCGGGGCCGAACGCGGTGATGCCGATTCCGCCCGCCAGCCCGAAGAGTCCCAAGAGGACATACGTCGTCACGCCGGGCCCCGATGCAGCGTCGCACGCAAGGTCAGCCGATCCGCGCGCACGTGGATCGACTCGGCGTCCACCGGGCGGCCGTCGTCGAGGCAGGTCAGGCGTTCGAGGGCGAACACCGCGGTGCCGACCGGGATTTCCAGCAGGGCGGCCGTGTCCGGCCCGGCCGTCACGGCGTGCACGACCACGTCGGCCCGGCCCAGCCGGCGGCCGCAGGTTTCTTCGATCAGCGCGAACAGGTCGCGGCCGGCGAGGTCGGCGTCCAGCAGCGGCACGCCGATGTCGACGGTGAGGTAGGTGGTGTCCAGCGAGAGCGGCACCCCGGCGAGCCGGCGCAGCCGTTCCAGGTGCACCACCTCCGCGCCGCGCGGCAGCCCCAGCCGCGCCGCGATCGCGGGCGGGGCCGCGGCCACCCCCGCCGAGCGGACCTCGTTGACCACCTCGCCGTAACCGTCGAGTGCCTCCGCCAGCCCGGCGAGCCGGTCGAGCCCATGGCCGTACTTCGGCCGCACGACAAGGGTCCCGACTCCCTGCCGCCGCTCGACGAGTCCTTCAGCGCGCAGCAGTCCCAGCGCCTCCCGGACCACGTTGCGCGAGGCCCCGAGCCGCTCGCCGAGCGCCCGCTCGTCCGGCAGCAGCCCGTCGAACACACCCGATGTGATCTGGTGCCGGAGCACGTCGGCCACCTGCCGGGCCCGCTCGGCCCTCGGCGCCGAGGAAACCCATCCCGCTCTGTCCACGGCACCGGACCCTACCCGGAATGTGGTTACGCCAGAGTTACGCCACCTGGCCTGACCTGCGCAAACCCTCCACCAGTGTGTTGCCGCCGCGGACATCGGGTTCCGCCACCCGAGTGTGGGCCTACAGCGCGCGTTCTCCCTTGCCCAGCACGACGATCCCGCCGGGGCTGACGTGGTAGTGCTCGCGGTCGCGGGTCAGGTCGACGCCGATGTGGGCACCGGGCGGGACGACCACGTTCTTGTCCAGGATCGCGCGGCGGACCACGGCGCCGCGGCCCACGCGGACGCCGTCGAGCAGCACCGAGCCCTGCACCACGGCGCCGTTCTCCACCAGCACGTCCGGGGAGAGCACCGAGTCGACGACCTGGGCGCCGGAGATGATGCAGCCGTTGCTGACGATCGACTGGTTGGCCGTGCCGCCCTCGACGAACTTCGCCGCGGCCCGCTGGCCCGGGTGCGCCAGGATCGGCCATTTCCGGTTGTACAGGTTGAAGATCGGGTACGTCGAGATCAGGTCGGTGTGCGCGTCGTAGTAGCTGTCGATGGTCCCGACGTCGCGCCAGTAGCCGTGGTCGCGCTCGGTCTCGCCGGGGACCTCGTTGCCGTTGAAGTCGTAGACGGCCGCGTCGCCCTTCGCGACCAGCGCCGGGATGATGTCGCGGCCCATGTCGTGCTTGGAGCCGACGTTCTGCGAGTCTTCCTTCAGCGCGTCGATCATCACCTGCGTGGTGAACACGTAGTTGCCCATCGACACGTACGACTCGTCGGGCGAGCCCGGCAGGCCCGGCGGGTCCTGCGGCTTCTCCAGGAACGCGTCGATCTTCGTGCCGTCCTCGGTGTGGATCACGCCGAACGCGCTCGCCTCGCCCCGCGGCACCCGGATGCCGGCCACGGTGACGCCCGCGCCCGAGGCGATGTGCGCGTCCATCATCTGCCGAGGGTCCATCCGGTAGATGTTGTCGGCGCCGAACACCGCGATGTAGGCGGGCTGCTCGTCGTAGACCAGGTTCAGGCTCTGGTGGATGGCGTCGGCGCTGCCCTGGAACCAGCGCGGGCCCAGCCGCTGCTGCGCGGGCACCGGCGTCACGTACTCGCCGGTCAGCGAAGAGAGCCGCCAGGTCGTACTGATGTGCCGGTCGAGCGAGTGCGATTTGTACTGGGTGAGCACGCAGATCCGCCGGATGCCGCCGTGCACCAGGCTGGACAGCACGAAGTCGATCAGCCGGTGCACCCCGCCGAAGGGCACCGCGGGCTTGGCGCGGTCGGCGGTCAGTGGCATCAGCCGCTTGCCTTCGCCGCCCGCCAGGACGATGCCCAGCACGTCGGATCCGTCGATCACGAAACCCTCCCGCACGCCTCGTAGATCGCGACCGTCCGAGCGGCGATCGCGGCCCAGCCGAACTCTCCCACGGCCCTCGCCCGCCCGGCCAGGCCCATCCCGGTGGCGCGGCCGGGATCGGCGACGAGTTCGTTGACCCGCCGGGCGAGTTCCGCTTCGAAGGCCGCGGGGTCCGCCTCGTCGTAGTGCACGAGCAGGCCGGTGACGCCGTCTTCGACGACCTCGGGAATGCCGCCGACGTCGCTCGCCACCACGGCCGTGCCGCAGGCCATCGCCTCGAGGTTCACGATGCCGAGCGGCTCGTACACCGAGGGGCAGACGAACACCGTCGCGTGCGTGAGCAGCTGGACGACCTCCGGGCGCGGCAGCATCTCCGGGATCCAGTGCACGCCGGTGCGTTTGCGCTGCAGTTCCGCGACGAGCCCGCGGAACTCGGCGTCCAGCTCGGGGGTGTCGGCGCCGCCGGCGCACAGCACCAGCTGCACGTCCTCGGCGAGGTCGAACCCGGCGCGCACCAGGTGCGGCACGCCCTTCTGCCGGGTGACCCGCCCGACGAACAGCACGGTGGGCCGGTCCGGGTCCAGCCCGTGCTCGGCCCACGCCGACCGGTCGTCGGTGTAGTGGTAGAGGTCGGAGTCGATGCCGTTGGGCACCACGTGCACCCGGTCCGGGTCGACCGTCGGGTAGACCTTCAGCACGTCGGAGCGCATGCCGTGGCTGACCGCGATGATCGCGTCGGCGTCCACGATCGCGGTGCGCTCGGCCCAGCAGGACAGCGCGTACCCGCCGCCCAGCTGCTCCACCTTCCACGGCCGCAGCGGCTCCAACGAGTGCGTGGTGACCACGTGCGGGACCTGGTACAGCAGCTTGGCCAGGTATCCGGCCATGTTGGCGTACCAGGTGTGGCTGTGCACCAGGTCGGCGCCGGCGCAGGCCGCGGCCATCTCCAGGTCGACGCCGAGGACCTGCAGGGCCGCGTTGGCGGTGTCCAGGCCGCCGGGCACCCGGTAGCCGTCCACTCCCGGCTCGTCCCGGTCCGCGCCGAAACAGCGGACCCGGATGTCGGCGAGTTCTCGCAGCTCACGCGCCAGGTACTCGACGTGGACGCCCGCTCCCCCGTACACGTCCGGCGGGTATTCACGGGTGAGCAGGTCTACGCGCATGATTCG
>DASXYS010000052.1:0-8566 GCA_036502365.1 Amycolatopsis sp. | reverse complement strand
GTGGCCCGCACGTCACCTGTGTGCGGGCCGACACCCGCCGTCAAAAGCCTTCTGCCGCAATGCGTATCGATCAGCCGGTCAGTAGCTCGGGATGCCGGGCCTCGACCATCCGCGCGAGTCCGTCCTGCCACTTCGTCCGGGTGTGGCCGATGAGCTGGTGCATCCGGGTGAGGTCGCAGGTCACGCTGCTCAAGGTGTGCGCGCTCGGCGCGAACGTCACGTCCAGGCCGGTCAGCTTGGCCATGTACGTGCACCACTGCTCGATGCTCGAGACCTCATCGCCGGCCCAGTTGACGATCGTGGCCGGGGTCCTGGCCGCGTCCAGCAGCGCGGGAATCATCGCCATCATGTCGTCGTGGTGGATGGGCTGGTATTCGCTGGGGCTGTCCTCGTGCACGGGGACCGGATAGCCGGCCAGCATCGCCTCCAGCAGGTACATCGGCCAGCCGCCTTGATCGCTGTACGGCACGTTGAGGCGGGCGATGGTGGTCGGCAGGTTCAGGCGGCGCGCGCAGGAGCGGGCCATGGCTTCGGCCGCGATCTTCGAGATGCTGTAGGTCTGGAACATCTCGCCCCCGCCACGGTGGTTGTCGCCCAGGGGGTCGTCTTCGGCGAAGCGGTGGTGGCCGTTTTCCTGGTAGACGCCGGTGGTCGAGCTGTGCAGCACGGCCTTGGCGGTGCGGCACGCGGTCATCAGCGCGCCGAGGCCGTCGACGTTCGCGTCGAGGTCGACGCCCCAGTCGTTGGTCCGGGACACCGCGAAGTTCAGTACGAAGTCGACGTCGGGTAGCCGGGGCAGGTCCGTGTCCGTCAGGTCGGCCTGCACGGTACGCACACCGGCGTCTTCGAGGCCGGCCCGAACCTGGGCATCGCCGAACCGGCCGACCGCCCATACTTCGTTTGCCTGGGCCAATTCCATGGCAATCGGGCGGCCCACCATTCCGGTGGCACCGGTCATCAACACCTTGGCGTCGCGCAGCATTGTCCTTTTCCTTCCGAGTGTCGGCCGATCGACGGCACTCCGGCCGGCGACTCCCAGTCAATACCCTGATCAACCGAACACGACGCACTCCACAGAAGACCCGCGCTGCTTCAGGAAAGGACGTTGCCCAGGAGACTCGTTTCCGGCGAGGGCGCCACTGTGCCGCCCAGCCCTTGCGCTATCTATCGAAATTCGATAGATTCCCATCGTAAGTCGATAAGAGGGGCAAACCATGGGAAAACTGGCCGTGCAGGCGCTGCGCGTCGTGCTCGCGGTGGTGCTCGCCGGGACCGTGCTCATCCAGGTGCTGATGGTGTGGACGCTGATCAGCGGGAACGATCCGGAGGACGGGTCGGTCCCGCTGACCGCGCTGCGCTTCATCACGATCTTCGGGCTGGTGACGGTGCAGGTCGCCGTGGTCAGTGTGTGGCGGCTGGTGACGATGGTGCGCCGCGGGACCGTGTTCTCCCACTCGGCCTTCCGGTACGTGGACCGGGTGATCGGCGCGATCGTGGCGGCGGCCCTGGTGTGGTTCGCGGTCACCGCCGTCAACGCGCCGGGCCAGCGCGACGACCCGGGCGTCACCCTGATCATGGGCGGGATCGGCCTGGCCATCCTCGGGGTCGCGCTCGTGGTGTTCGTGCTGCGGATGCTGCTCGCCCAGGCAGCACGGATGCAGAGCGAACTGGCCGAGGTGATCTGATGTCGATCACCGTCGACATCGACGTGATGCTGGCCCGGCGGAAGATGTCGGTCGGCGAGCTCGCGGACCGGGTCGGGATCACGCCCGCCAACCTGGCGGTGCTCAAGAACGGCCGTGCCAAAGCGGTGCGCTTCGCCACGCTCGCCGCGCTTTGCGAGGTGCTCGAATGCCAGCCGGGCGACCTGCTGCGGTGGGAAGCAGACGACGCCACGAGCGTGAAACCGCCGCGCACCACCGTTTCCTGACCGCCTACGTGCGGGCGATCACCACCGGGCAGAGCGCGTAGGAGATCAGGGCCTGGCTCGTCGAACCCAGTGCCAGCCCGCTGAGCCCGCCCCGGCCGCGGCTGCCGACGACCAGCAGTTGCGCCCGGTCGGCGAGGTCGAGCAGCCGTTCGGCCGGGCGGCCGGCCTCGGCGACGCGCTCGACGGTCACGTCCGGGAACTTCTCCTGCCAGCCGGCCAGTCGCTGGGCGAGCAGTTCGTGTTCCTCCTGTTTGACGGCCTCGCGGTCCATCGTCCAGCGGCGCTCCTCGAAGACCTCGGACAGGAACGCTTCGTGCCAGCTGTGCACCGCGATCAGCGGGGCCTGGCGCCAGGACGCCTCCTCGAAGGCGGTCGCGATCGCCCCTTCGCTCAGCGGAGTGCCGTCGACGCCCACGACGACCGGCCCTTCGGTGGGCGCCTCGTCGTCCCCGACGTGCGGGCGGATCACGGCCACCGGGCACGGCGCGTGCGCGGCCAGCGCCACCGAGACCGACCCGAGCAGGATCCGGCCGAGCTCGCTGCGGCCCGGGGTGCCGAGCACGACCATCGTCGCGCCGTCCGCCTCGGCGAGCAGCGCCTCGGCGGCCCCCTCGGGCCGTACCTCGGACTCCACTTCGACGCCGGGCGCGGCCTCCGCCGCAGCGGCGCGCGCTTCGGCCAGCACGCGTTCGCCCCGTGCGCCGACCGCTTCCTGGATCTGCTCGAACGTCGCGTCCACCCCCGGGTAGAGCGAGGGCAGTTCGGGCAACGCGTGGATGAGGCGAAGGCCCCGGCGCCGTTCCCGCGCAACGAGTGCCGCCCAGCGAACCGCCGTGAGCGCGGCCGCGGAACCGTCGACGCCGACCACCACTGCTGAACCCGACCTGGTCATCCCATGCCTGCTTTCCCTAGGCGGACGGTCTTCACCGTGAAAGTACCGGCTGTACGGCGAAAATACCTCCCGGAGCGGCGGCCACCCCGGGCCGTCAGTCCGCGGTCGGTGGCGCGCTCATCGCGGCCGCCAGGAACGTGATCGCCCAGCGCCGGGCCGCCTCACCCGCCATCGGGGGCATGCAATCGGGAAGGCGCCGGTGGTAGACCTCGACGCGGTCCACCGCCGTCACCGCGAGAATCCCCCGCAGCCGGAACCACAGCTCGTCGGCGGAAAGGCCGGGCAGCGCGCGCCCGAAGGCCGCCAGGTAGCGATCGCGGACCGCGTCCTCGGCCGGGCCGGTCCAGCTGCGCATCTCCTCGGCCGGGTCGCCGATGATCGTCACGATCAGCCGGGACGTCCGCTCGCCACTTTCGTCACCGGCCGGCATCTCGTCGAACAACGGCCCGGCGAACGTCTCCACCAGTTCGGCGACCGTCGGGTCCGGGGTCCGGGCGAGCAACCGGTCGAGCCCGGCGCACTGCGCGGCGTTGATGGGCTCGACCACACGGCGGGCGACCGCGGCCAGCAGTTCCGCCTTCGAGCCGAAGTGGTAGCCGACGGCGGCCAGGTTCGCGCCGGCGAGGTCGGTGATCGCGCGGATCGAGGTACCGCGGAACCCGCGCTCGGCGAAGAGCCGTTCGGCCGCGTCGAGGATCTGCGTGCGGGTGTCGGGTGACGCCATGGGCGCGTAGCCTACATACGCTCGTTTCAAACGAACGTATGAAAGCAGGCCGGCCATGAAGCTGCTCGTGTACGGCGCCGGGGCGCTCGGCAGTCTGCACGCCGCCCGCCTGCACGAGGCCGGCCATGACGTCTCGCTCCTCGCCCGGGGCGAGCGACTGGCCGCTCTGCGCCGGCACGGCGTGCAGCTCGCCGAGGGAGACAGCCCGGCCATCAGAAAAGTGCCGGTGCCGGTGGTCGAGCACCCGGACGGCGGGTACGACCTGATCGCCGTCTTCGTCCGCGCCCATCAGGTGGACGCGGTGCTGGAGTCACTCGCCGGTCTCGGCGGCGATGTGCTGTTCCTGCTCAACTGGGCGGCCGGCGCGGAGCCGCTGGGCGCGGTGATCGGCCACGAGCGGGTGCTGCTCGGCTTCCCCGCCGCCGCCGGTGTGCTGGACGGCGACGTGCTCCGCTACCGCGCGGCCACCCTCTTGACCCGGCTGCTCCCCATGCCGATCGGCGAACCCGGCGGCCGGTCCACCCCGCGGCTGGAGCGGATCGTGGCAGCGTTCCGCGCCACCGGGATCAACGCCAGGGCCGAGCCGCGGATGGACGCCTACCTCAAGACGCACGCCGCGTTCGCGGTGCCACTCGAACAGGCCACCAATGCGGCGGGCGGCCCGGTGCCACTGGCCGGCGATCCGGACGCGGTCCGCGACCTGGTCCGCCGCATCCGGCGGAACCTGGCCGCGCTGCCGGCTCCACCGGTCCCCGGCGGGTTCGCTGCGTTGCGAATTCTCCCGGAAGGGCTGTTGGTCGCCATGCTGCGGCGTTTCTTGCGGAGCCCGACGGCCGCGCACTCCGGGCTCGTCACCACCTCGCCGGCGGCGACGGCCGAACTCGAGCGCGTCGCCGAACAACTACGCGCTTACGCCAGGGTCCGGTGATCGCTAGCCGTTCGCGCTTCCCGAAGGACCGGCGGTCACGGGCGGCCGGATCGGACCATCGCCGAATTCGCCGAGCGGTTTGAAGCCGAGCGAGTCCGGATCCGCCCCGGTCAAGACATTCACGACGTTGCCCTTTCCGGGGACATAGCCGACGATCGCTTCCGCCGGGATCGTGCCGTCATGCGCCCATTCCTTCTGCTCGGGGAACCATTCCTTCCCGCCGGTGCTCTTGTAGTAGTCGGACACGTTCACCAGCTTGTTCGGATCGGGCAGCTTGGACGTGTCGATTTTGTACAGGTACGAATCCGGGGACGCGATCTGGGCGTCGCTCATCCCGCTGTACTCACCGCTGGAGACCCACTGGCTGTTGCCCTTCGAACTGCCGCCGCCGGCGTACTTTCCCTCGACGTGCTCCTGCAGCGTCAGGCTCCCGTCGGTCTTGACCGGCTTGAACCCGCCTTCCTCCACGATGTTCGCGGGGTTGCGGCCCGGGCCGTAGAGGCTGGGCCGCCCGTCCCAGCGGTAGATGTACTGCGGCGGCCCGGTCGGCCCCTTCTGCTTCTTCTTGAACGGGTTGAGTTTCTTGATCTTCTCTTTCAGGCCCTTCATGCAGATGAGCCCGAGCGGGTCGAGGTAGGTCAACGGATTGTCGACGTAGGCGTGGTTGTTCGGCGCCGGGTTCAGCCCCAGTGGGTCCGGGCTCAGGTAACTGGCCGTGGCGGGGTTGTAATAGCGGTTGAGGTTGTAGTTGAGTCCCGTTTCGGTGTCGTGGTACTGACCGGGGAACCGCAGCGGGAAATCGGCCTCGCCGACCGGCCGCGCGAAATCGGTGCCCCACAGGTCGGTGGTGTGCCAGGTGATGCGGCCCTCCGGCGTGACCAGTTCGGTCGGGGTGCCGACCAGGTCGGTGACGATGGCGTGGAACGCGAGGTCGACCGCCTTCTGGTCCAGCCGGGCCCGGCGCCGCGACTGCGCGACGACCCGGTGGGTACCGGGCTGCCAGTCCCAGGTCGTGACGTCGGAGCGGCCGCCGACCGTGACGTGCTGCTCGGCGATCCGGGTGCCCTCCCAGGCGAACCAGGTCTCGCTGATGAGCTTGTCCTCGCGATCGAGGCAGCGCTTCGCGATCCGCCGGTCCAACGCGTCGTAGAGGTAACGCCAGGTGCTGCCGTCCGGCGTCTTCACCGCGACCAGGTGGTCCTCGGCGTCCCAGGTGTAGCTCCACTGCCGGGGACCGGACGCGGTGCGCCGGGTCGCCCGCACGACCCGGCCCTGCCGGTCGTGGTCGTAGGTGGTGTCCGCCGCCTGGTGCACCAGGGTTCCGCCGACCCGGCGCTCCACCGGGCCGCGCGCGGTCGGGGTCTCGGCGCGGACCAGGTTGCCGTTGAGGTCGTAGGCGTAGGACTCGTTCCAGCCGGCCGCGCGGACCGCGTTGACCCGGCCGCTGTCGTCGAGTTCGAAGCTGCGGGTGCCGCGGATCCGGTCGGCGATCTGGACCGGGTGCCCGTCGGCGCGGTAGGTGAGCGCGCGCTGCTGCAGGGTGCGCGACGGGGTGCCGTCCGGCTGCTCGGCGTGGATCGACTGCCGCACGACCCGGCCGAGCGGGTCGAAGCCCTGCCGCACCGTGATCCCGGCCCCGAACCGCCGGGCGACCTCCTGCCCGCCGGCGTCGCGCTCGAACGCGATCCGGCCGCCGGCGGCGGCGAGCGTGAGCGGCTGCCCCGACCCGTCGTAGGTCCAGCTGGACACGGCGCCGCTCGGGGTCGTGCGCGACAGGACCTGGCCGAGCGCGTCGTAGGTGTAGGAGGTGCGACGGCCGTTGAGCGTCTCGGCGACGATCCGGCCGGCCTCGTCGTAGGCGAACTCGAGCCGGTGCCCGGGACCGTCCGCGGCGATCACGCGGCCGGCCTCGTCGAACGTGCGGCTGTAGCTGCCGTGCTCGTTGCGGTGCTCGACCAGCCGGCCCTGCTCGTCGTAGCGGTAGCTCGCCCACTGCCCGGCGCCGTTGACCCGCCGGACCAGCTGCCCGGCCGCGTCGTAGGAATAGGTCCGGGTGGAGCCGTCGAAGTCCTTCTCCAGCAACAGGTTCCCGACGGCGTCGTACTCGTACACCCAGGTCAGCCCGGTCGGCCCGGTGACCTTCCGCAGCCGCAGCTCCGTGTCGTAGCCGTAGGAGTACCGGGCGCCGGTCGGGTCGACCCGGGCCGTGACCTCGCCGAACGGGCCGTACTCGAACCGGGTCTCCGCCCCGGAAGGTCCACTGTGGACGACCAGATTGCCCTCCGCGTCGTGCTCCCACTCCTCGCGGCTGCCGTCCGGCTCCACCCGCCAGGCCGGCAGGCCCTCGATGGTCCAGTTCATCCGGACGACCCCGCCGAGCGGATCGACCACGGACACCACCCGGCCGAACGCGTCGTGCGCGTACCGGGTCCTCGCCCCGGACGGCTCGACCACCTCCACCGGGAGCCCGGCGGCGTTGGTGCGGAACCGGGTCACCTGGCCGAGTTCGTCGGTCAGCGCGACCAGGTCGCCGCGGTCCCCGTAGGCGTACATGCGCGACACGCCGCCAGGTCCGCTCTCGGACACCACCTTGCCGTTCTCGTCGTACGCCAGCTCCCACGCCTCGCCGTCGGGGCCGGTCACCCGCACCGGACGCACGGCCTGGTCGTACACGACTTCGCGGGAGGCTCCGCCCGAGACCTCCTGACGCAGGGCACGGCCTTCCCGCGGCGCGACCCGATCCGTGCGCCCGATCGCGTCGGTCGTCGACAGCCGCATCCCGAACCGGCTGTACTCGGTGACGGTCTCCGCGCCGAGCGGGTCCACGACCTTGGTGACCTGGTTCAGCTCGTTCCAGTGGTAGCGGGTCGAGTGCCCGAGCGAGTCGGTCTGGGTGGTCACCCGGTTCTCGAGGTCGTAGGCGAACGTTCCGGTGAGGACGTCGCCGGTCCCCTCGGTGCGGACCACGCGGCCCGACTCGTCGAAGTGGTAGCGGTAGGTCTGCCCGACCCGGTCGAACCACGCGACGACCCGGTCCTGGTCGTCGTACTCGTACCGCATCGGCCGCCCGCGGGAGTCGGCCACCTGCTCGAGCCGGCCGCGGGAATCGTAGGCGAAGGACACCACGGTGACGTCCGGCCCGTTGGCCCGCACCATCCGCAGATCGGCGATCCGGGGCCCTGCCGCGGTGTCCACGTGACCGAACCGCACGTGGTAACCGCCCGAGTGGCGAAGCTCGGCCGGCGCGCCCGCCTCGTCGCGCACGAACGTCATCCAGTTCCCGTGCCGGTCCCCCACTGTCTCCAATGGACGGACACTCCCGTTGTCCACCGCCGGGAAGCTCAAGGTCAAGCCGGATTCCGGGCGTCCGATGAGGACAGTGTCGCTCTCCCGGTTCCACCGCAGGGGCCAGCGCGCGCCTTCCACCGGCAGCACGAGGTCCCCGTCCTCGGCGGGATGGGGGTAGTGCAGCACGACCCCGTCCGCGGCGGCGTAGTGGAGGCCGCCGCCGTCCACCTCGACCCGCTGGTCCAGGGTCGAGCTCCACTCCTTGCCGAACCACAAACCCTTGCGGTAGCCGGAAACGTGCGTCCGTTCGAACAGGACGGGCAGCACACCCGGCAGGCCCAGATCCTCCTGCGTGGTGAACATCTCGCCGGTCACCAGGTCGACCGGGTCGCCGCCGGCCGTCCGGTCCGGCGGCGGGGACGCCTCGTCGACCGGCTTCTTGCTGCCCGAGCCGAGCGAGTCGCCCTTCCCCGGATCGCCCTTGGGCGTGCCGGAGGTGTGGGTCCCGCCGTCCGGCGACGGGTCGCTCTTGGGCGTGCCGGGCCCGGCGTCCGGCGTCGGGTCGTTCTTCGGCGGCGGACTGTGGTCGCCCGACGGCGAGGTGGACCCGTTGTCCTTCGGTGGGCTGTGGTCGCCGGACGTCGTGGTGGAGTCGTCGGTCTTCGGCGGCGGGCTGTGATCGCCCGACGGCGTCGTGGAATCCCCGCCGCCCTTGGTCGGCGGGGCCTTCGGCGTGCTGTCGATCTTCGATGTCTTGGGCGGCGCCTCGACCTTCCCGCCCTTCAGGCCCTTCAACGCCTTGCC
>DASXYS010000051.1:0-62208 GCA_036502365.1 Amycolatopsis sp. | reverse complement strand
GCCTTCTTCAACCAGCCCGGGAACCACACGCCGGGCAACGAAATGACGTTCGCCACGATCGACGACGCGATCGCGCGCGGGCCGGTCCTGGTCGGCAGCCCACAGCAGATCGCCGAGAAGATTCTGTGGTGGCACGAGGCTTACGGGCACGACCTGCAGTCCTTCAGCCTGCCCACCATGCTCCCGCACGAGCAGCAACTCGAGATGCTCGAACGGTTCGCCAGTGAGGTCGCGCCCGTCGTGCGCAAGGCGGCGCCCACCATCCTGTGGACCGACGGCGACCCGTACGGCGGACGTCCCGCTGCCTATGGGCGCACCGTCCCCGACCCGGCTTGAGCACTTTGTCGACTTGACAGGCGGCGACGTACGCGCGCTGGAGTGGCCCACGCGTATTCCCGTGGATGGCTCCGGCGTGACGTGGGCTGGAGGCGGTTGTAGTGGACGGCTGCTGGTCGTGTACTGCCCGGATTGGCTGGTGGTCGCCGCGGTCGCTACCGAGGGAATCCCCGTGACGCAGCCGGCTGCGGCGTGTTCCGGGAACCGGGTGGTGGCGTGCTCGGCGGCGGCCCGCGGGGCCGGGGTGCGGCGCGGGATGGTGCGCCGGGTGGCGGAGGCGTTGTGCCCGGACCTGGAGCGGTTCGACCGCGACGAGGGTCGGGATGCCCGGTTGTTCGAGCCTGTTGCGGCGGCGGTGGAGCGGCTCGCGGTAGGGGTCGAGGTGATCCGGCTCGGTGTGGTGGCGGTCCCGGCCGCGGGAGCGGCCGGCTATTTCGGCGGCGAGGAACAGCTGGGGGAGCGGGTGGTCGACGAGGTCGCGGCGCGGGCGGGAGTGGAGTGCGACGTCGGGGCCGCCGACGGTTTGTTCGGGGCCACCCTGGCCGCCCGCACCGGCGCGGAATTCCTTGTGCCGCACCCGGTCGGCGACCTCGATCTCCCCGAGGCACCGCGTGCAGCGCTGGTTGCCGCGCTGCGCCAGCTGGGGCTACGCACCCTGGGCGCGTTCGCTGCCCTGGGCAGAGCGGGACGTCGCCGGCCGCTTCGGCGCAGACGGAGTGGTGGCGCACCGGCTCGCGCGTGGCTTGTCGCAGCGCCCCCCGGGCGCGGCGCCGGCCGCCGCCGGAGCTGCCAGCGGATGCCGGGGATTGGGCCGCACCGAAGCCGGCGGCAGGCCGGTTCGGCTGCGGGACCTCCGGGTCCGCTGGCACCGGCGGGCTTCAGAGGCTGTGGGCGACGATGTCGCCCTGGGAGGTGGTGGCCCGGATGGTGAGTTCGGGTGTGCCGTTGTTCTTGAGGGTGTTGTCGATGCGGCCGTGGGTGGTGCCGGCGTCGAGGGACGCGGAGACGCCGGGGGCCGCGCCGACGGTGATGGTGCCGGACTGGGTCGTCAGGGTGACCGTGCCGGTGGTGGCTTCGCCGATGTGGATGTCTCCGCGGGCGGTGCTGATGTCGGCCGGGCCGTCTAAGCGGCTGATGTGGACGTCGCCGTCGGTGGCGGTGAGGTGGACGCGGCCGGTGTGGGCGAGGCTGATGTGGCGGTAGGCGCCGGTGAAGCTGACTTCGTCGAGTCTGCCGGTGCTGTCGAGTTCGGCGGTGGTGGTGGTGGCCTCGACGCGGGAGCCGGTGGGCAGTTTGACGGTGACGTCGATGGAGCCGGACGGGCCGAAGTGCTGGTTCTTGCCCTGCGGGGCGTGGATCCGCAGGATGCCGTCGGTGTGGGAGACGGTGGTCTGTCCGGCGGCTTTGACGTCGCGGTTCTTGCCCGGGTCGGCCGGGCGGATCTCGACGGTGGTGTCGGCGCGGTCGGCGGCGTGGAGGTGGACGCGGCCGGCGGGGAAGTCGAGGGTGGCGGTGATGGGGGCGGGGGTGGCGAAGGTCTGCATGGTGTTCTCCTGGGTTCGCGGCCCCCGGTGGTGGGGACGTGAACCACACTCGCGGGTCGGGCTGACACGGGGCGGCCATGGCGCTGACATGGCGCCTGACACGGCGACTCCGCGGGTCAGCAGATCGGCACCGGTCCCGTGGAGGTGACTGTGCCTGCCGCCGCGGCCTCTCGGGCCTCGACAGGACTCAGGCGGGCTGTTTTCGGCCGAACGCGAGCCCCGCGCCGGCCCGAGCCCCATGACGAACGGGTGCGATCGCGGCGCAGAGCGCCGGCACACCGTCGAGGCGCAGGTAGATCACGATGCCGGCGCTCACGTTCACCAGGAACAGGAACCACAGGACCGGTTTCCTCGCCAGGAACGATTGAGCAGCTCCTGGCGGGCCAGGAGCGTCCCGCAGACAAGCGAGACCAGCGCGCAGGCCAGGGCGGCGCTGGTCTGCGGGGGCTGGAGGGGAATCGGAGGCGAGACGGACACGGTGCCGAGGACACCGAGGACGAAGGCGGACCAGAGCCCGGTGGCGCCGATCAGCAGGTGGTCACGCGATCAGCAGTGCCGCATCCCAGTCGGTGCGCGGCGCGGCGCGCCGGGCGTGGTTGTGCAACGCGAGCGCGATCCCGGCCGCCCCGTCGAGGAATCCGGGGCGGTTCGGTCCGAGCCTCGACACCGGGTGGTCCAGGTGGTACCCGAACGGCTTCTCCGGATCGAATGCCGTCGCGATGCGCTCGGCCATTCCGTCAGCGGCCGTCCAGTAGGCGGGGAGACCGGTGTCGCGGGCCATGCGGGTGGTGATCTGCAGCAGCCCGGCCCAGCCGTGGCAGAGGGAGAAGTCGTGGATCGCGCCGCCTTCGGTGACCAGCACCGCGCGGAACGCGGCGTTGGCCTCGGCCAGCCATGCCCCCGAGCCCAGCGCCCGCCCGGCGAGGTACAGCGCCCGGGCCAGCCCGGCGGTGCCGTAGCACCACACGTCCCGGACGCGGGGCACGGCCGGGGTTCCGCCGCCGAGGTCGCCGAGCCAGTTCGGCCAGTACGGTCCGGCCGAGTCCACCGCGCGCCACCGCGCCAGCACCTCCACGATGCGGGTGATCGCCTCGTCGTGCCGTGGCACCCGGATGCCGGCGGTCCAGGCGAGCGAAAGCAGCGCGAGTGGGCCGCCGATACCGTGCGCCACACCGAAATTCAGATGCTCCGCCACTTGCCGAGGGCCGGAACTGACATCGTGGAGCACCCACCAGCCCGGCTTCCCGGAGTCCTCGGCGACGGCGACCTCGACCAGTGAGGACAGCACCGTGCGCAGCGCGTCTCCGTCGCCCCGGGCCAGCAGGTAACGCCCGATCCCGGTGCTCCCGGAGATGACGTCATAGCACCAGGAACCGACCACGCCCAGCCGGTGCAGGCTTTCCCGCAGCCGGGCGGAGTGCCGGTACGCGGATGCGCTGATCGCTGCGTCCAATGCGGACAGCAGCGATGAGTAGCCGCCGGAACCGAGTGCGGCGTTGTGCGCGGCGAACGCCAGCGCGACCGGCCCGCGGAACAGGCCGGGTTCCGCGGTGGGACCGGCGTCCATCGCGCGGGTCAGGTAGTCGTGCGCGAGTGGCCCGCAGGACGGGTCGTCGGCAGCGAGTTCGGCGAACAGCAGCGCGATCGCCGGGTAACCGTCCGAAAGGGACAGTGGAACCCAGGGTGAGCGCCGGCTGCCGTTGGTGTGCATCAGGTTGCCGGGCGCGTCCGTGATCGCGACGACCTCGTCCGGGGAACGCAGGGCGGCGGCGATGGCTTCGACCGGGTTCACCGGTTGCGCTCCCGGTCGAGGTGGGCCTGCACGCAGCCGCGCGCGATCGCGTAGCAGCTGCGCTCGGCGACCGGGTTGATCCCCGCAAGCCGGTTGTGGTGCAGGTGAAGCAGTGCGCCGAAGGCCGGTGCCAGCGACTCGATCGCGCCCCGGGAATACAGGTCACGCAGCACCTGGCCGTAGCGTTCGAGGTGCGGGGCCCGGCGATCCCAGGCCTCGGCCACCGCGCGGGGGACACCGGGCCAGCCGCTCCACGGCGAGAGCAGGTGCGCCGCCTCGGCTTTCCGCGCCTGGAACGCTCCGTGGTGCCGGTCCTTCGGGTAGGCGGCGAGCAGCCAATCCTCCCAGCCCGCTCCGTGCAGGCGGCTCACGATGTCGAGCTGGTTCGCCGCGACGAGCAGGTCGGTGGGCACGTGGGCGGCCTCGGCGAGCTGGGTCAGCACCGCGTCCGAGTCGGCCTGGAAAGCGGCTTCGGCCAAGCCGATGGCCTCCGGTCCGCCGTACCGGCCGACTTCCGGCCGGTAGGTGTCCACAATGCATTCGCAAGCCAGCCCGTCCGCGATCAGTGCCTCGCTCCAGGCCCGTACCGCGGGTAGCGCGTCGCCGTGGAACCGAAGCCGGAGGTGGGCGCGCGGGTCCTGGTAACGCAGGAAGAACCAGCGATCCGCGCCCACCGCCGAGACGAGTGCCGGGACGTGGCCGGTCAGCAACTCGTCATGGACGGACGGTTCGGCGTACAGCTTCACCGAGAGCCAGTCCGCACGCGACGCGGCCGCCGACCCGACGGCGATTCGCGGTGCGGACCATCGGGCCGGTGGCGCGGGGGCCGGCGTCTTCGGCCGCAGCGGGATGACGAACTCCGTGGCATGGCCGCCCGCCCAGCCCGAGCCGTGGGCTCCGCCGAACGGCTCCTCCTGCAGTACGGTGCCCGGTTCCTTGCGCAGCTCGTCGAAGAGCAGCCGGCGGTCCAGCTCGGAGTTCAAGTCCAGCCGCAGCCGATGATCGGTGTGCGTGGCCTCGACGATGTCCGGCACGGCCCAGTCGTCGCGCCACCGCCGCACCAGCTCCGACCACTGCCGCCATGACGTCTTCCGGTCGAGCAAGGACGGGTCCGGCCGCCACTTCGCCGGCGACAGCGCGGTGCGCCCGTACCGGACCCTGGGCAGGTGTGGGAGCTGGCCGGCCGCGCCCCAGTGCCAGAGCGGCCACGCCGGTGACTGGTACTCGCCGATGTCGGCCAGCAGGCGCACCGCGTTCGGCATGCTGACGGTGGGGTTGAGCCCGTGGAACAGCAGCGGCACCACTTCCTCGCCGGTGCGCAGGCAGACCACCGCCAGCCGGTCCCGGTCCGCCGTGACGGCCAGGTCGGCGAGCCCGGGTACGGTCGCCCGGTCGGCGAACACCCCGACGGCCAGCTGCTGCTCGGTCAGCCGCGGCACCTGGGCCACGTTGCCGTATCGCGATCGGGTCAGCGCGCCGGTCAGCTGCGCGGGCGTGCCGCGGACCCGGCCGGTACCCGATTCCACGACGGTGTCGCGCAGGCTCGGCACGAGTGGCAGGAACCGGCCGTACATCCCGCCGGGAAGCGTGTAGCTCAGCGGCGTGACGGCCAGCCCGAAATCCCCAGCCAGCACGCTTTCCTCGGACTGCGCCAGTACCTGCACGCAGGCTTCGACCGGGTGGGACGGTGGTTCGCGGTGCCCCGACAGCCGGGCGACGGTCTCGTCGTCCAGGACGATCTCGCCGTATCCCGCTTGCCGGGCGAGCCGGAAGAGTACTTGGTCACGCCGTTCGTCCTGGGGGCTCGGCCGGCTCGGACCGCGGCGGGGCGCCGGAGGCCGCAGGTACCCGGCCGGCGCGCCGAGGCCGCGGTGCGGGTCGAGGAGTTCCCGGATCGGCACGATGGCACCGTAGTGGTACCGCTCGACGAACTCCGCGTGGAAGTCCGCGAGCCGCCGGATGGGCGCGAACGCCGCCGGGAGCGCGCGCCAGGCCGCGGTGGCCGCGCGGGCGATTTCCCCGGGCACGGTCCGGGGCAGCACGAGGTCGGCATCGATGGCGAGGTCGACCTTGATCGGCCGCTCGCTGACGTGGTGTGCCCGCATCCGGCCGGCCGCCGCTGCCCAGCGCGGCACGCCGGTGCCGAGTGGCGCGGCCTCGTAGTCCTCCAGCAGGCGTCCGATCTGCCGGAGGTCGTCGTCTTCCCCGAGGACGTCGAGGACGTGCTGCAGCGGGTCGTCGACGTCGGTGGGCGGGCGCAGGTCGGTCAGCAGGAAGCCCGAACGCACCAGTTCGGCCAGCATCGCGTGCACGGTTTCGGCCGGAGTGCCAGGGAACTCGGTACCGAGCCGCTCCGCGAGTTCGGTCAGCGGCACGGGCTCGGCGGCCGCGGCCAGCACGGCCCGTACCGCCGCGGTGTGCCGCACGGTCTGCTCGCGATCGTCCGCGCCGGGCGCTTCACCGTCCGCACGGCAGTGCTGCAGCACGAGGCGCTCACCCCGGCGGAAGCACAGGTCGTTCACCACAACGCGGAGGTCGGCCAGCTCACGCGGCTCGCGGACGTCGAGCACGCCCGCGAGCCAGTCGAGATCCACCCGGACGCGTTTGCGGTGCGCAGTACCGATCCGCACCTTCGCGGTGTCCTCGAACCGGACCTCGGCGACGCCCGCCAGTAAGCCGAACGGGGTCGGGCGATGGGCGATCCGGATGCGGTACTTGGCGACCGACAGTGCCACGCGCCGCAACCGTTTGAGCGTGCCGCGGGGTTCTCCCGCGGCGATCTTCTGCACCGCTGTGGCCAGCGCGGCGCTGGAGACGCTGATCGCCTCGAAGAGCACCGGGTGTTCGGCGACCTCGGTGAGGAACCGGCGGAGTTCGCTTTCCGAGTCCAGCGAGGCGGGCAGGCGTGGCTGTCCGTCCGATTCGGACAGACAGCTGAGCCGGGCGATGGCGTGGTCGGGGTAGCCGAAGCCGGCTTCGTCACTCATGGTCGTCCGTTCTCTCGCGTGCCTCGAACTGCGCGGCCTGCAGCAGGTACATCGACGCGTACCGGCCGCCGGCCGCGACGAGCTCGGGGTGCGTGCCCTGCTCGATGATTTTTCCTTGGTGCAGCACGTAGATCCGGTCGGCCGCGGCGACCGACACGAGCCGGTGCGTGATGAGCACGACCGTGCGCCCGGAGCGCGCGAGCCCGCCGATGCGGTCGAAGACCTGGATCTCGGCCACCGGGTCGAGGGCGGCCGTCGGTTCGTCGGCGATCACCACGGGCGCGTCGCGGAACCACGTCCTGGCCAGCGCGATGCGCTGCCACTGTCCACCGGACAGGTTCACGCCGCCCCAGAACTCCCTCGCCAGCAAGGTGTCCCAGCCGTCCCGGAGGCCGTCGATCACCGGCGCCGCACCGGTTTCCCCGGCCACGCCCGCCAGCAGCGCCGGGTCGGGCGCCCGGTCGGCCCGGCCGACGCCGACGTTCATCCTCGCGGTGAACGGCCACTGCACGAAGCTCTGCGAGAGCACGGCGACGCGGTCGGTGAGCCCCGCGCGGTCGAGCCGGCCGAACGGAACGCCGTCCCAGCACACCGAGCCGCCCGTGGGCGGGTAAAGCCCCGCGAGCAGCTTGGCCAGCGTGGACTTGCCCGAACCGTTCTCCCCGACCAGCGCGACGACCTCACCCGGCCGGATACGCAGGTCGACGCCGTCGAGCGCGGGCCGATCGGAGCCAGGGTAGGAAAACCGGAGTCCTTCGGCGACGATCTCACCGGTCGCGGCGGGCGCCGTCGCACCCGTCGTCATCACCTCGGCCGAGGCTTGCGCGCACGCCTGTTCCCAGCGCTGGACGTAGAGGCTCTCCTCGTACACCTGCCGGAGATACAGCACCAGCGCGCCGGCCCCGGCCGAGCTCGCCCGGATCGCGATGGCGGCGGCCACCGCCGACGCGAGCGGCAGCCTCCCGGTGACCACGAGCGCGGCGAGCGTGCCGTACCCGAGAAAACCGAGGAAGCCCGCGACGGCGCCGGTCAGGACCTGGGTCTTGGCCTCCTGCGCTGCCAGCTCCGCCTGTTCGTGCTCGGCTTCGACGGCCAGCCGCCGGTAGTGGCCGAGCAGGAACCCGCCCAGCCGGTTGGCCCGGACCTCCTCGGCGCTGGACCGGCTGGTCAGCAGCATCGCGAGCTGGTCGAGCTGCCGCGTGTGCTCGGTCCGCCGGTCGGCCGACGCGAAGCGCGATCCCGCGGTGCGCGCGGCACCCCACAGGTGCGGCAGGATCACCAGCGTCAGCACGGGCAGCAGCAGCGGGCTGAACGCCACCAGCGCCGTGGCGGTGGCCGCCAGGGACAGCAGCACTCCGTTCAACCCGACCATCCGGTCCACCACGCGTTGCGCCGAGTCCGCCCCGCGCCGCGCCGAAGCGATGAGATTCTGGAACTCCGCGTCCTCGACGGCGAGCAGTTCGGCTTCGGAGATCCGGGCGAGTAGTTGTTCTTGCGCCAGCCGGGAGATCTTCGGCCCCAGCCGTCCACCGGCCGCGGTCGCCACCGCGTGGCCGAGCCCGCGCACGGCCGCGGCTGCGGCGAGCACGGCCACCGGTGCGACCAGCGCCGCCGGCCGCCCGGCGACGACTGCGGCCATCAGGCGTTGCGCGGTGAACACCCCGGCCGCCGTCGCCGCCCCGGACAGCACCTGGGCGGCGACGAGCCCGGCGAGCGCCCGGCGATCGGCGCGCCACGCCAGGCGCGCGACGCGGCCGACGAGCGCGGGCAGCCGCCGGATCGGCGTCCGGCCGGCTGCGCGTCCTGTTCCGGCAGCGGCCCGTAGCCCGCTGCCGAACAGGACGTCCCCCTCCCGCATCCCCGTACCCGGTCAGCAGGCGCAGGGCTGACCGGTGGTGCCGTCGCAGGTCTGCGTCGTGCACGAGAACGTCGGCCCGCAGTTCTGGTTGGTTTCGCAGTGGCACAGCGACTGGTCGCACCCGTGGTCGTACGTCGCGCTGCACAGGTTGGCCTCGGTCGCCATCGGCGCCATCACCGGTGTGCCCGGCCGGGCCCGCAGGTACTCGGCCCAGTTGCCTCCCCGCACCTGGGGGTCGAGGTCGAAATCGGTGCTCATGGATTCACCCTCCGGTCAGACGAAGACGCCGAGTTCGTAGTCGTGCTGGTTGCCCGCGTAGGCGCGCAGCACCATCGCGCCGCCGATCTGCTCGTCGTGGCAGGTGAAGCTGCGGTAGATGCCGTCCGGGTAGACCGTCGGGTGGCAGTTGCCCGGGTCCTGCACCGTGACGTCGAGCGAGACGGCGACCGGCTGACTGATGCCGCCGCTGACCTGCACGCTGAAGCTGAGCTGCCCGCCGACCGGTGCCCTGAAGTTCAGGACGCAGTCGTAGGTGTTGGTGCAGTGGTAGTACTGCCAGCCCTGGGCGCTCGCCGGTGCGGCGCTCGCGGTCACCGGCGCGGCCAGCGTCATCACCGCGGCGACGGCGGACGCTGCCGTGAGCAGCTTCTTCATGGTTTCTCCCCTGGGGCAACGACGGGGCCGGGCGATCGTCCGCCCGTGCTTGCGGGCCCGCGTTCCCGACCGGTACGACGCTAACGACGCGCCGTTGAAGGAACGTTGAACGAGCGTTGCCCCCGGGCGCGGGTCAGCGCACCCGGTCGGCCGGCCGCGCTGAAGCCATCACCGAAACCAGGTTGCCGGCCCGCGCGGTGCGGCCCTGCGCGCGATACAGCTCGAGGGCGCGGCGCCAGCCCTCGAACGCCTGCTCGTGCTCCCCGAACGCGGCGTGGGCGTGGCCGAGGTGCTCCAGGGTGTCGGCCTCCATCAGGACGTTGCCCGAGTCCCGGTACAGCAACAGCGCTTCGTGGTAGTAGTCCAGCGCGTCGGCGTACCGGCCGGCGTGGTGGGCGACGTGCCCGAGGCTGTCGAGGGCGTCGGCGGCGCCGATATGGCCTTGTGCGCGGTAGATGGCCAGCGCTTTCTCGCAGTGGACGCGGGCCCGGTCGTGCTCGCCGAGCCGGGTCCGGTACCAGCCGACGCCGTTGAGCGCCTGGGCGTGCCACACCGGGTCGTCCAGGGTCTCGAACAGCCGCAGGGCTCGTTCGGCGTGGCCGAGCGCGCGTTGATCGTTCCCGTGGAGCTCCCACGCCTGCGCGAGGTCGTGCTCGATGATGGCCTGCGCGGAGACGTCGCCGTCGGCCAGCAGCAGCGCCCGGTGGAGCCGGGTCCGGGCTTCGTCGTGGTGGCCGGCGCGGGCGAAGGCAAGGCCGAGCTTCCGGTTCGCGACGACCTGGACGGCCGTCTCCGCCAGCCGGTCGGCGGCGTCCACCGCGGCCCGCCAGACGGCGATGTCGTCGTGGAGGTGGGCCCGCCGGTACTGGTAGGCGCTCAGTGCCCAGGCCAGCTGCCACACCTGGTGGTACAGCCCTTGATCCGCCGCCGACCGCTGGGCGGCCAGCAGGTTGGCGTGCTCGGCGTCGAACCAGGCGAACACCCGGTCCCGGTCGGGCAGCGACTGGGGGTACCGGCTCGGCCCGGGGATGCTCGCCCCGGCCAGCACCCCGCGCGGGTGCAGCACCTGGTTCGCGGCGAACGCGGTGCCGGTGTAGAAGTCGATCAGCCTGCGCACCGCCGCCGGGTCCGGGCCACGCCGTCCGGAGGCGTACAGCCGGATCAGCTCGTGCATCCGGTGCCGGCCGAGATCAGCTTGCTGGACAAGGGAAACCCGCTCCAGCGAGCGCAGGATCACCTCGGCCTCGTGCGGTGGCAGGTCGCACAGGTTGGCCACGGCGAGCACCCCGGCGTCCGGCCCGGGCGCCTGCCCCAGCAGCTCGGCCACGCGCGCCTGCCGCGGTGACAGCGCGGTGAACGACCACGACAGCACCGCGGGCAGGCTCGCGCCGGGCTCGCCGTCGTCGAAGACGTCCAGCCGCGCGGTGATGCCGGCCAGCAAATCGGCCAGCGCGGTCAGGGACAGGGCCGGCTGAGCCGTGAGGCGTCCGGCGAGAATGCTCAGTGCCAACGGAAAACCGGCACAGCGCCGCAGCAGATTCGCCGCCGCCGCGGCCTCGTGCTCCAGCCGCGCGCTGCCGAGCCGTTTCGCCAGCAGCTCCCGAGCCGCCGGCGACGGCAGAACGTCGAGTGGCACCGGGTGCGCTCCGTGCGACGCGACCAGCCCGGTCAGCCGGTCGCGGCTGGTCACCAGCACCGCGCACGCCTGGCTCCCCGGCAGCAACGGCAGCACCTGCGCGGTGTCGTGGGCGTTGTCGAGCACGACGAGGATCCGTTTGCCCGCGATCGTGCTGCGGTACAAGGCGATTTGCGCGTCGACGCCGGCGGGCAGGGAATCGCCGGACACGCCCAGCGCGTGCAGGAAGCCGTGCAGCACCGAAACCCACGGCGCGGGCGACGCGTCGGCCTCGAACCCGCGGAGGTTCACGTACAGCTGCCCGTCGGGGAAGTCCGCGACGTTGCCGTGCGCCCACTGCAAGGCCAGCGAGGTCTTCCCGATGCCGCCGGTGCCGCTCACCACGACGAGCCCGACAGTGGCCGTGCCACGCGCCGCCGCGAACGCGGTGGCGAGTTCGCTCAGCTCGGCTTCACGGCCGGTGAACCAGGCCGGTGGCGCGGGCAGCTGGCGAGGCACCGGCAGCGCACGTGCGCCGGCGGTCAGCCCCGGGTCTTTCGCGAGGATCCGGAGGTGCAGGTCGTCCAGCGCGGGCCCGGGCTCGGTACCCAGCTCCGCGACCAGTTCTTCGCGCAGCCGCCGGTAGTGGGCCAACGCGTCGCTCTGCCGTCCCGTTCGGTACAGCGCCACCATCACCTGCCCGGCCAGCCGCTCGTCCAACGGCTGCTGCCGGGCGCCGGCCAGCAGCTCGGGCAGCAACTCCGCGTGCCGCCCCAGCCGCAGGCTCAGGTCCGCGTGATCGCGCTGCGCCGCCGTGCGCCGCTGGGCGAGATCGTCCCGGACCTCGCCCGCCCAGCGCGAATCGACTCCGTCCAGCGCCTCACCGCGCCACAGTCCGAGCGCCTCCGCGAACAGCTCGGCCGCCGCGTTTTCGTCGGCCATGGCCCGAGCGCGCGTGATCAGATCGGTGAACCGGTGCACGTCGACGACCAGCTCGTCCTCGACGGCGAGGCGGTAGCCGCCGTTCTGCCGTTCGATGACGACCGGGGCACCGGCGACCACCGTCCGCAACCGGGCCAGGTAGCTGCGCAGCGTCTTCACCGCACCGGCGGGAGCGTCCGCGCCCCACACCCGATCGATCAGCTGGTCCGGCGCGAGCACCCTGTTCACGCTGATCAGCAGCGCGGCGAGCACCAACCGTTGCCGGGCGTGCCCGAGGTCGACCGGCTCCCCGCCGACCGTCATCGTCACCCGGCCGAGCAAGCCGAACGCCACCGCCACCTGCGCCCCCGCATCGAGTCAGTCACGGAGCGTACTACCCGGGGGAGTGGGGCACAACGGACAAGATCACCCTCCTGGTTCCCTCAACAGACTGTTTCCTCAAGCCGATTTCCTCAAGCCGACGTGCAGCTGTTTTGCGCGGGCGGCCGGCGTGAACATGCTCGCCGCGACCGGCCCGATGGCAAGGATCGCGGCCGGCACGGGCAGCAGGAATGCGTTCACTCGCCCACCCGTTCGCCGGTGACGCGAGTATTGAAACTGACTGCGGACGGGCGCCCAGTGCTGACGTGTTTTACCGCGAATTTACGCATTGTTGCCGGTCGGCGAAATATCAGGATCCGACAGTCATACCTGTCAGTCGACAGATATGACGATCAGTCCTTCGGAGGAAGTCATGAGCACGTCCCTCCGTGACCCTGATTCCGGCGGTACCCAGGGAATCGGTTACGTCCAGGAGCTGCGCAGAGGCGTGGGGACGTTTTCGTCCTTCGCCGCTGGTTTCTCGTTCGTCTCGATCCTCACCACCGTGTTCCAGCTCTTCGGACTGGGCTTCGGGCTCGGTGGAGCCTCGTTCTTCTGGACCTGGCCGCTCGTCTTCGCCGGGCAGCTGCTGGTCGCACTGTGCTTCGCGGAGCTCGCGGCACGGTGGCCCGTCTCGGGCGCGATCTTCCAGTGGTCCAGCCGCCTCGCGGGCACGACCGCGGGCTGGTTCACCGGCTGGATCATGATCATCGGCCAGATCCTCACCGTCGCGGCCGCCGCGATCGCGATCCAGGCCGTCCTGCCGAGCATCTGGCCGGGTTTCCAGATCGTCGGTGGCCGCGGCGCGGACTCCTCACTGGCATCCGTGACCGGTGCGCAGAACGCGGTCGTGCTCGGGCTGATCTTGCTGGTAATCGCGACCATCGTGAACATCGCGGGGGTCCGCCACATGGCTGCTACCACGAGCATCGGCGTCACGGTCGAGATCGTCGCGGTCGTCGCGCTGGTGGTCATCCTGTTCTCCCTGCCCGGACGCGGCCCACAGGTCGTGCTCCACCACGAGGGCTGGACCGGCGCCGGTGGCTACCTTCCGGCCTTCCTGGCCTCGTCGCTGATGGCCGCCTACGTGATGGTGGGGTTCGACTCCGCGGGCGAGCTGGCCGAGGAGACCCACTCGCCGCGACGGACCACCCCGCGCACCATCCTTCGCGCGCTCATCGTCTCCGCGATCGGGGGAGCGCTGCTCATCCTCGGTGCGCTGATGGCCGCCCCGAGCCTGACCGACGGCAATCTCGCCACCTCCGGGCTTGCGTGGGTGATCACCGAGCGCCTCGGCGACGTTCTTGGCCGCCTGCTGCTGTGCTGTGTCGCCGTCGCCGTGTTCGTGTGCACCCTGGCCATCCAGACGGCGGGCGCACGGATGATCTACTCGATGGCCCGGGAGAAGGCGTTCCCGTTCCACCGGCGACTCGGCAAGGTGTCCGCTCGCACCGGCACCCCCGTCGGCGCCGCGATCGTCGTCGGTGCCGGCGCCGCGATCGCGCTCCTCGTCAACCTCGGCCAGTCCGCGATCTTCACCGCGCTGTCGAGCCTGTGCATCGGGATGCTCTACCTCGCGTATTTGGGTGTGACGCTGCCACTCCTGGTCGCCCGGCTCCGGCATCGCAAGACCGACGGCTGGCCGGAGGGCGTCGACGAGAGCGGAAAGCCCCAGTTCCGTCTGGGTGCCTGGGGAATCCCGCTGAACGCACTCGCGGTCGTCTACCAGATCGCCATGGTTGTCAATCTGTTGTGGCCTCGTGCGGAGATCTACGACCTCACCGGGCAAACCTGGTGGCTGCGCTGGAGCGCGCTGCTCGTGATCGCCGTCAGCCTCCTCGCCGGCGCCGTGTACCTCGTGTTCAAACACCGGCTGCACGGCCGGATCGAGCTGCGCCACGTCTCCCACACCCACACTGTCTCACCTGCCCCGGAGATTTGATGTCCTTCGCAGACCAGCACGAGACGGATACGGTCCTCAACGCCAGGGCGGACGCCCGCGCGCAGGGCGGACGGACAAGCGAGTGGATGCCCTATCTCCCGGCCTCGTCGAGCCCGTACTGTCCCGATGGCGTGGCGGCGTCGACACTCACCTGGGCGGAGACCGTCGCGCCGGGCGGGTACGCACACAAAGTGCTCGCGCGCGGCACCCGGATCCGGTTCGACGACCCGACGGGCGACGCCTGCGCTCACGTGATCGTGTACAACGCGCTGGAGCCGGTCGAGCGGCTCAATGTCGCCGACACACAGAAAATCCCGTGGCAGGCCTATCTCGGTGCGGGGCATCCGCTGCTGTCGGGCGACGGCAGGGTGCTCGCGACGATCGTCGGCGACACGTCCGGCCACCACGACGCGTTCTGCGGAACCAGCACCGAGGCCTGGAACCACCACAAGTACGGCGACGCCGCACCGGAGGGGCCGGCCCCGGCCGGCCGCTCGCTGTTCGTCAAGGCCGCGGCCAAGCACGGACTGGCATCGCGCGACCTGCCTCCGAGCATCTCCTTCTTCCAGGGAGTACGTGTCGGCGCCGACGGAACGTTCGTGTGGAACGGCTCCGCCGGGGCGGGCGCCTCGGTCGAGCTGCTGGCCGAGCTGCCGGTGCTGGTCCTGGTGGCCAACGTGCCGCACCCGCTGGACCCCCGCGCGGACTACGTTGTCGGTCCGCTCCGCGTGCACAGCTGGTGCGGCGAGCCCACCGGCCCTGGCGACAGCCGCTTCACCGCCACGCCCGAACTGCGGCGCGCCTACCTGAACACCCTCGACTACGCGGAGGCTCGACAGCTGTGACCACCCCACCCACGGCAACGGTGAGGAGTTCCGTCCCACTCGGCGCAACCTGCTCACCCGGTTCGCCCCTGGACTGGTCGGAGCCGCTCGTACCCGGCGAGATCGTCCTCGACGACCAGGTCCGTCCCACGGCCTCGTGGTCGGCCGTGGTGCGGGCGGGCGACGTGCTGACCATCGTCGACGTCGGCGGCAATCAGTCGGCCGACTGCCTGATCTACAACGCGGCCGACCCGCAGGAGCGCTACAGCGTTCCCGACACGCTGACCTGGCAGGGAAACGCCTACGTCCGCACGGGCACGGTGCTGCGGAGCAACCTGGGCAGCCCGCTGATGACGGTCGCCGGCAACGAGATCGACCGGCAGGACACGATCGGCGGCGCGTGCTCCAAGGAGTCCAACACACTGCGATACGGCCACCACGTCATGTTCCACCACGGGTGCCGGGAGAACTTCCTCTCCGAGGCGGCCCAGCACGGGCTCGGCCTGCGGGACCTGGTGTCCAACCTCAACTGGTTCATGAACGTCCCGGTCGAGGCGGACGGGGCGCTCGGCATCGTCGACGGGATGTCCGCGCCCGGCAAGCGGGTCGCCCTGCGGGCCGAGCTGGACGTGCTGGTCATGGTGTCCAACTGCCCCCAGATGAACAACCCGTGCAACGACTTCAACCCCAGTCCGCTGCGCATGATCGTGGCGCGGCCGTGACCTCCTACGACGTCGTACTGGTCGCCAACCGGGGAGAGATCGCCCGCCGCGTCATTCGCAGCGCACACACCCTTGGCATGAAAACAGTCGCCGTCTACTCCGACGCCGACCGCGCCGCCCCGCACGTCCGGGAGGCAGATACCGCCGTGCGGCTCGGCCCGGGGCCGGCGCGGGACTCCTACCTGCGGGTCGACGCGGTCATCGAGGCAGCTCTCGGCAGCGGTGCCGGCCTGATCCATCCCGGCTACGGTTTCCTTTCCGAGCACGCCGGGTTCGCCCGTTCCGTCGAGGCGGCAGGCTTGCGGTTCGTCGGCCCGGCGCCGGAGCAGATCACGGCGTTCGGAGAGAAGCACACCGCTCGCGAGATCGCGCGGCGCGCGGGCGTGCCCATGCTTGCCGGCACCGCGCTGCTGTCCTCTGTGGACGATGCTGTCGCCGCGGCGCACCGGATCGGGTTGCCTGTGATGGTCAAGGCCACCGGTGGTGGCGGGGGCATCGGCATGCGGGCCTGCGCCACGATCGACGAGGTCCGCGACGCGTTCGAGCGCGTCGCGCTGCTGGCCAGGGAGAACTTCGGCTCCGCGGGCGTGTTCCTCGAGCGGCTGGTGCGTCCTGCCCGCCACGTCGAGGTGCAACTCTTCGGTGACGGTCAGGGCCGGGTCGCGGTCATCGGCGACCGGGACTGCTCACTGCAGCGCCGCAACCAGAAGGTCATCGAGGAGGCACCCGCACCGGCCCTGCCCGGCCACCTCCGCGACCGCCTGCACACCTCCGCGCGGGACCTGGCCGCCTCGGTGAACTACCGCAGCGCCGGCACCGTCGAGTTCGTCTATGACCCCGTTCGCGAGGAGGCGTCGTTCCTCGAGGTCAACGCGCGGCTCCAGGTCGAACACCCCGTCACCGAGATGGTTTTCGGCGTCGACCTGGTCGAGCTGATGCTGCGGCTGGCCCGCGATGGCGCGGACGGCCTGCCTGACCGGGTGTTCGACGCCCCGTGGGTGCCGGACGGGCACGCGGTCGAAGCCCGGGTCTATGCCGAGGACCCCGCGAAGAACTCGCTGCCGTCCTCGGGCCTGGTCACCCGGGCGGTCTTCCCCAGCGATCTCGACGGTGCACGGATCGACGGCTGGATCGAGACCGGGCTGGAGGTCTCGCCCTACTACGACCCCCTGCTCGCCAAGGTGATCGCCGCGGCACCCGGCAGGGACGCCGCGCTCGACCTCCTCGGCGAAGCGCTCGATGGCTCCCGCATCGACGGCATCGTCACCAACCTCGGGCTGCTGCGCGCGCTCACCGTCGAGGACGAGCTGCGGGCCGCGGTGCACTCGACCTCCACCCTCGAGGCCACCACCGACCCCGATCCGCGCATCGACGTCATCACTCCAGGCGCGATGACGACGGTGCAGGACCTGCCCGGCCGCGTCGGGTACTGGCAGGTGGGTGTCCCGCCCAGCGGCCCGTTCGACCCGGTCTCGCTGACCGAAGCGAACCTCGCGGTCGGGAACCCCGTCACAGCGCCGGGTCTGGAGATCACGGCAACGGGACCCGTCCTGCGGTTTTCGGTCCCGTCGGTCGTCTGCCTCACCGGTGCTCCGGTAGAGGCCACTGTGGACGGTGCGCCTCTGGTGCAGTGGGAGCCGGTCGATGTCCCCGCCGGTGGCACCCTGGCGATCGGCACAGCCGCCGGCCCCGGGCTGCGCACCTACCTCGCCCTGCGGGGTGGCATCGACGTTCCGTCCTATCTGGACAGTGCCGCGACGTTCACCCTGGGCGGGTTCGGCGGGCACGCCGGCCGCGCGCTGCTGGCCGGTGACGTGCTCCGCCTCTGCTCACCGGACGCCGCGGAAAACTCAGGGCTGACCACGATCGGCGGACCCACCCCGGCGCATCGCCGTCCCGCGATCACCGGCGCTTGGCAGATCGCGGTGACCGAAGGGCCACACGGGGCACCGGAGTTCTTCACCCGTGACGACCTCGATTCCTTCTACGACACCGATTTCAAGGTGCATCACAACTCCGCGCGCACCGGCATCCGCCTGATCGGACCCAAGCCGGCGTGGGCCCGGCCCGACGGTGGGGAAGCCGGACTGCACCCCTCGAACATCCACGACACGCCGTACGCCATCGGCGCGATCGACTTCACCGGGGACACCCCGATCATCCTCGGTCCCGATGGCCCATCGCTGGGCGGGTTCGTGTGCCCGGCCGTGGTCGCGAGTGGCGACCTGTGGAAGCTCGGGCAGCTGCGCCCCGGCGACACGGTGCGGTTCGTGCGGGTGCGCGAGGCCGAGGCCGCGTCGCTGGTGGATAGGCGATCGGTGCACCACGTCGTCACGACGGGTGGCGACGGCGACGACGGTGTGCTGGCACGCCTGGCGCCGACCGACGACCGCCCGTCGGTCACTTACCGGCGCGACGGTGACAGCAACGTGCTCGTCGAGTACGGGCCCATGACCCTCGACCTTGCCCTGCGGATGCGGGTGCACGCACTCCAGGAGACCCTGGCGCTGCATGCCCCGGAGGGCATCATCGACGTCACGCCGGGCATTCGCTCACTGCAGGTCCACACGGACCCCGGGCGGCTCAAGGCCTCGGATGTCGCGCGGCTGCTCCGTGAACTCGAGGACGAGGTGCCGCCCACTCAGCGGCTCGTGGTGCCGTCCCGCACGGTGCGGTTGCCGCTCAGCTGGGACGACCCGGCCACGAGGCTCGCGATCGAGCGCTACATGGCCGGGGTGCGCGCGGACGCGCCGTGGACGCCGTGGAACATCGAGTTCATCCGCCGCATCAACGGCCTGGACTCGATCGACGACGTCCACCGCACGGTTTTCGGCGCGTCCTACCTGGTGCTCGGCCTCGGTGACGTCTATCTCGGCGCCCCGGTCGCGACCCCGCTGGACCCCAGGCACCGGCTGGTGACGACGAAGTACAACCCGGCGCGGACGTGGACCGCCGAGAACTCGGTGGGCATCGGCGGCGCATACCTGTGCATTTACGGGATGGAAGGGCCCGGTGGCTACCAGTTCGTCGGCCGCACCGTGCAGATCTGGAACCGCTACCACCGTGGGGGGCTCTTCGCCGAGCAGCCCTGGGCGCTGCGCTTCTTCGACCGTATCGAGTGGTACCCGGTCGAAGCGGACGAGCTACTCGAACTTCGCGCGGAGACGGCCGCCGGCCGTGGTGACTTCGAGACGATCGACGGAACGTTCTCGATCGCCGGCTACAACCGTTTCCTCGACGACAACGCCGCCGACATCGCGTCGTTCCGCGCACGGCAGGAGGCGGCGTTCGAGGGGGAGAAGGAGCGCTGGCGGATCGCCGGCGAGTTCGACCGGCACGACGAACCGGAAGCTGCCTCCGCGCCCGAGGTGACGCTGCCCGACGGCGCGGTCGCCGTGACCGCTCCCTTCACCGCCACCGTCTGGCAGGTCGTCACGGAACCAGGGTCCACAGTGGACGAAGGCGGCGCGGTCCTCTCGGTCGAGGCCATGAAGATGGAGACCACGGTGACCGCACCCGTCGCGGGCAGGCTCGCCGGCGTCTACGTGCGGCCGGGTGACCAGGTCTCGCCCGGCCAGGTGCTCGCGGCGGTGCTGCCGTGACCCCGCGAGCGCCGGATCCGGTCACCGCGGTCGAGGCGGCCTACGACCGGATCGATGTGGTGGGACGCCCCGAGATCTGGGTGACACTGCTGCCTTTGGAGGACTCGCTGTCCCAGGCGAAGGACGTCGCCGCGCGGATGTTCGCGGGCGAGGACCTTCCGCTCGCCGGCCGGGTGCTCGCGGTCAAGGACAACATCGACGTGAGCGGACTGCCGACCACCGCGGGGGCGCCCTCGTACCGCTACCGGCCGGCCGCGGATGCCACCGCGGTCGCGCGGCTGCGGGCCGCGGGAGCGGTGGTGATCGGGAAGACCAACCTCGACCAGTTCGCGACCGGGCTGGTCGGCACCCGAAGCCCCTACGGCGCGGTCCGCAACGCTTGGGACCCGGCCAGGATCTCCGGAGGTTCCTCCGCCGGCTCCGCGGTCGCCGTCGCGCTGGGCATCGTCGACGCCGCCCTGGGCACCGACACCGCGGGCTCGGGACGTGTCCCGGCCGCGCTCAACGGCGTCATCGGAGTGAAGCCGACGAAGGGTCTCGTCCCCGTCACCGGTGTCGTCCCGGCGTGCTACTCCTTGGACTGCGTCACCGTTTTCGCCCGCGACCTCGCCCTCGCCCGGCTGATCGCGGAAGTCATGTCCGGGCCGGACGTGGCCGATCCGCTGTCGCGAGAAGCCGGTCCGGAAGTCGTTCTCCCGCCGCGGCCGCGGGTCGCCGTGCCCACGGCCGACCAGCTGGAGGAGATGGCACCCGGCTGGCGCGACGCCTTCGCGGCCGCCGCGGCGAGCCTCGCCGGGACGGGAGTGGAGATCGTCGAGGTGAGCATCGCACCGCTGCTGGAGGCCGCACGGATGCTCTACGGCGGGGCTTTTGTTGCCGAACGCTACGCCGCCGTCGGCGCCCACATCGAGTCGCACCGCGATCTGATCGGCTCTGACCTCGACCCCACCGTGGCCGCGACCATCCTCTCGGGGGCGACGCCCTCGGCCGCGCAGTGGGCCGCCGATACCGCCACGCTCGCCCGCCTCGGTGCCGAGGGACGTACCCTGCTCGACGGGTGTGACGCCCTGCTGACCCCGACCACCACGTGGCATCCCACCCTGGCGGAAGTGGCCGCCGACCCGGTGGGCGCCAACAGCCGGATGGGCCGCTTCACCAACTTCGCCAACCTGCTGGACCTCGCCGCGCTAGCGGTCCCGGCAGGATTCGTCGACAACCTGCCGTTCGGCGTGATGTTGACCGGTCCCGCGTTCAGCGACCGCGCGCTGGCGGAGCTTGCCAGGAGACTGCTCGCACCCTCGCTCGACCTCTTCGTCGTCGGCGCGCACCTGTCCGGCCAGCCCCTGAACAGGCAGCTGGTACAGGCAGGGGGGAGCCTGGTCCGGCCCGCGAGGACCGCCGCTTCGTACCGGCTGCACGCACTGGACACGGCGCCACCCAAGCCGGGCCTGGTACGCGTGCGGGAAGGTGGCGCCGCGATCGAAGGCGAGATCTGGCGTCTCCCGGCGGCGGGGTTCGGCACCTTCGTCGCCGCCGTGCCGGCACCGATGGTCATCGGCACGGTTCAGCTCCACGACGGCAGCGAGGTCTCAGGATTCCTCGTCGAACCCATTGCCCTCCAAGGCTCGGACGACATCACAGCGTTCGGGGGCTGGCGGCGCTACCTCCGTCGCGCCGAGGACAGGAGGCGATGAGGCCGATGAAGGGAGACAATGAGGAGGTGACTCGCCCCCGCCCCGGCCGCCCGCGGCACGTGCCTGACGACGGCGGCGACCGGTCGCCGCGGGAACAGATCCTCGAAGCGGCCGCTGAACTCTTCGTCGGGCAGGGGATCTCCGCGACCTCCACCCGCGCCATCGCGGACAAGGTCGGGATCCGGCAGGCCTCGTTGTACTACCACTTCGCAGGCAAGGACGACATCCTCCTCGAACTGCTCCGGACCTCGGTGCGGCCCAGCCTGGACACGGCCCGCGCCCTGGAGCGCGCCGAACCGGTGCCCTCACCGGCGGCTGCGCTCTACGCACTCGTCCTGGCCGATGCGCACCTGCTCGCGACCGCACCGCACAACGTCGGGCTCCTCTATCAGCTGCCCGAGGTACAACGCGCGCGGTACGACATGTTCCGTGAAGAACGCCAGGAGCTGCAGGACACCTACGCACGTCTCGGCGCGCGGGCCGCGGCCGACGATCCCACCTCGGCGGCAGGCGCACGCCGGGGTGAGTTGCTGATCCAGCTCGTCGAGGTCGTGATCCAGCAAAGACGAGCCCGAGTGCCGGACAGCTCCGACTGCGACGCCATCGCCGAAGCCTGCCTGCGCGTGTGCGGCGCAGGCACACGAGAAATCGCCGCCGCGCGAGCCGCCGCCAACCTGGTCACGAACCTGGCACACGCGTAGCGGCCGTAGCCCGGCATCCGTAGGTGGTGCCGAGGCGCAGCGACGAGCCGATGGGACCGGACGCGCTGTTCTCACGGGGTCGCCGGACATCGCCACGGCACTGACCTGGGGCCTGGTCGACCGAGTCGAGGACCGATAGCCAGGACAGGCTGATCGCGATCGCCCAGTACGGGGCGGACCCATCTTGGAACAGTCCCGGCCTGCGGCTGGGGGCCTCAGCCATGCCGAGCCTGGCGACCGCAGTTCCTCGATCAGGAACTACGAAGAAGGCTCGAGCAGCTCGCAATCATGTGTGAATCCGACGTCGGCCCGGTCGAGATCGACGTGCCGCGTGATCGGGACGCGAGCTTTCGCCTCAGCGATCTCGGAGGGGGACAAGCAGCGAGTGGACCTCCTGGCCGGACACTACCTCCGATGACCGCAGGTCTTCCGATGCATCCGCCGCGCACGATGAAGCAAGGCGCCGGAAGATCCGGCTGAGAGCTGCACCAGGTACGGCGGCGTGCAACGCCGTCGAACCTGTTCGCGCCCCATTGACCCTCGGCAGGCTTTCTCGTCCTCACGTCGCACGGACAGCCTGGCTGCCTCGCACGGCCAGACCGAGAACGTCCACTTTGGTCGCGGTGTGGCTGCCGGGTTCGACCCGGGACTCCAGATCCCGCCGGAACTCGGCGAACGAGGTGAGCTGTTCCAGTTTTGCCCCCGCGTTCGTGGCGACGATGTGCACAAAAGTGACTCCGTCCTCGTACTGGAAGGCCGCGTACTGGATGCCCTCCGCCTTGGCGGCGTCGCGCAGCACGGCTTCGACGAGGCGACGGTTTTCCGCGGCCGCTTCCGGGCGCGTGCGGTACTGGATGATCATGGCGCTCATCGGGTTCTCCCTGTTTTTGCGGTGTTCCTGTGTACAGCTGACCACCGATACCGGTTCCCGCTTCGCAGTTCACAGCTCGGCGGGCAGCCCGCACAGCGGGAAGAGACGGGGCAGGTGGAAGAGGGTCATCTCGACGATCGCCTGGTCTTCGACGGTCAGCACGAGTAACGCGAAGGGCCTGAACCTGGCCATGTCGTCGCGGATGTAGACCCCGAGCGCGGGTTGACGGTTCGCGGCGGTCACCACCGCACGCATCCGTCCGGCCATGCCCGGGGTGAACGCGTGCGACGCGAGGAACGCAGTGACCGCTTCGCGCCCGTCGTACCACGACGTCGTGGGCGGCATCACCAGGCGCGCGTCCGCGCCGAGCAGAGCGGCGACCGCGTTGATGTCGGTGCGGTCCCAGGCGTCGACCATGCCCATCAGCAGGGACCTTTCGATTTCGCTGAGGCGTGCGAGGGCTCGGTGATCGGCGTCGTGACGCACCCAGCGCCTCCTGAGTGTGTCCCTGGCGCGCTGCAACGCGCTGTTGGCCGACGCCACCGTCATGTCCAGTGCCGCGGCCGTCTCCTTGGCGGACCACTCGACCACGTCCCGCAGGATGAGGACCGCACGTTGACGCGGCGGCAGGTACTGCACAGCGGCCATGAACGCCAGCTCGGTCGTCTCCCGGCGGACCAGCATCGCCTCGGGATCGAGGCCGGCGGCCACGACGTTCTCCAGGAGCCGGTCCGGGTAGGGCTCCAGCCAGGCGAGGTCCGTCGCCGGCGCCGGGTCCGCCGCGGGATCGGACGGGCCCGTGACCTCCTGCGGCGTCACCCGCCGCGGGCGCCGCCGGAGCGCGTCGAGACAGGCGTTCGTCGCGATGCCGTAGAGCCACGCGCGGAAAGTGGAACGCCCCTGGAAGCTCGCGCGTTTGGCCCAGGCCCGCAGGAGCGTCTCCTGGACCAGGTCTTCCGCGTCCTGGGTAGCCGCCATGAACCGATAGCAGTGCAGGTGCAGCTCCGCGCGGTGACGTTCGGCCAGCGCCGCGAACGCGGACCGGTCACCCGCCAGCGCCGCGGCCAGCTCGTCGCCGTCCACGGAGGTCTTCTGCCCGGGCGGGCTCGTCACATCGGTCACCGGGACAACGCCACCTTCTCCACGAGTTCGGGTCTACGTAGGTATGACTCGGCCGGCACCGCGAAATCATCGGTCCGCGTGGCAAAAGAAAATTTCGACGGGCCGAACCGGTCACCGATGAGTTCGGCCGTGCCGCCGCGTCACACGTATCGAGGGCCTGGCTCAGGTCCCGTGAGTGACGAACAACGACAGGAGATTCCATCATGCCGCAGCTCTTCGTCGAGGCGCCTTTCGGCATTCTGCGCGAGGCCAAGCAGACGATGATGCGGGAGATCACCGCAGCCATCGACGAGGCGTACCGGATCCCCGACGTCCGCGTCTGGCTTCGCGAGTACCCCGCGGGCAACGTCGCCCAGGACGGCCGTACCGAGGCCGAGCCGATCCGGCCCCTCTGCTTGCTCGAGGCGCCCGAACTGCACAGCGTCGACGCCCGCCGCACCATGTCGAGCAAGATCCACGCCGCCGTCCACAAGGCCTACGATGGGCTGGCCAACACCGGGGAAACCCTGATTCTCATGAACTTCTACCCGCTGGAAAGCGCCGGGTTCGCCGGTCGCATGCAGTCCGACAACCCGCAGTTCGTCGCGGCAGTCACCCAGCTCAACGCCTGACGTCCGTGCCGCGCGACGGATCGGCCGAGGACGGCCACCGTCGCGCGGCCGGATCCGGACCTGGCGGCCGTTTGTTCTTCGTGGACCGAAGAAGGTCCGGCGTCGAGTTCACCGGGTGACGGCCCGGGATCACCTTGCGCCGCGGCGGAAGTGTTCCTCGCTAAGCAGTCCAGCCGCCGTCGACGGTCAGCGTCGTCCCGGTGGTGTAAGAGGCGGCGTCCGAGGCCAGGTAGACCGCCGCGCCGCCGAGCTCGGGCGGGGCGGCCACGCGGTTCTGCGGGATGTTCGCCCGGATCCGCTCACCCCACTTGCTCGCCACCAGACCTTCCGACAGGTCCGTGTGGAAGTAGCCCGGCGCCAGTACGTTCACGCGCACCCCGCGGTCCGCCCATTCCACCGCGAGCACCCGGCTCAGCGCCTCGACCCCGCCCTTGCTCGCGGCGTAGGCGGCGATGCGGTCGAACCCCGTGCGGGCGTGCACCGAGGAGACGGTGATGATCGACCCGGATCCCCGCGCCAGCATCACGCGGCCGGCCGCGCGGGCGCAGTAGTAGGTGCCCGACAGGTTGACCTCCAGCACGCGTGCCCAGTCCTCGTCCGCGCTGTCCTCGCTGCGGCGGAACGTCGGGCTGATGCCGGCGGCGGTCACGGCGATGTCGAGCCGCCCGTGCGCCTCGACGATCCGGGCGACAGTGTCGTGCGCGAACGCCGGATCGGCGACGGAACCGGGCAGTACCAGCGCGCCGGCCTCCGCGGCCAGTGAATCGAGATCGGCGCGGGTGCGGGAGGTCACGGCGAGTGTGGCCCCTGCCTCGGCCAGTGCGACCGCGATGGCCCGGCCGAGGCCCTTACCCGCGCCCGTCACCCAGGCGACCTTGCCGGTCAGGTCGAAGCTCACGCGCGCAGGCTCCGTTTCAGCACCTTGCCCGACGGCGTCCGCGGCAGTTCGTCGAGGAGCACCAGATCGGCGGGGACCTTGAACTTCGCCAGGCGCTCGCGGCAGAACGCGATCAGCGCGTCACGATCCGCTGCCGCGCCGGGGCGGAGCACGACAAACGCCTGCGGCACCTCGCCCCAACGCGGGTGACCCATACCGACCACCGCGGCCTCGACGACGTCCGGGTGCTCGTACAGCACCCGCTCCACCTCGGGTGTCGCGATGTTCTCGCCGCCGGAGACGATCATGTCCTTCTTGCGGTCCTCGACGTAGAGGTAACCGTCCTCGTCGAGGCGGCCGACGTCGCCGGTGTGGAACCAGCCGTCGCGGAAGGCCTTGGCTGTGGCCGTCTCGTCGCGCCAGTAGCCCGTGCTCACCTTCGGGCCACGCAACGCGATCTCGCCGAGCTCGCCCGTGGGCAACGGCGCGCCGGCCTCGTCGACGATCCGGACTTCCAGGTGCACCACCGGTTTGCCCACCGAGCCGACCTTCGACAGCATGTGCCCGGCGTCGTTGAACGTGTCGCCCGAGACCGTCTCGGTCAGCCCGTACGCGTCGGAGAACCACGCTTCGGGGAACGCCGTCAGGATTTTCTCCACCAGCGGCACCGGCATCTTCTCTCCGCCGCCAATGATGAACCGGATCGACGACAGGTCGCGCTGACGCAGGTCCGGCAGCTGCAGGACGGCGTTCATCATCGACGGCGCCAGCCAGATGTTGGTCGGCCGCTCACGTTCGATCACCTCGGCAACAGTTGCCGCGTCGAACTTCCGCAGCACGATCAGCGAACCGCCCGCGTGCAGCGTCCCGACACCGGGCAGATCGAACCCGCCGACGTGGTATAGCGGCCCGCACACCAGCGTCGTGTCGGCGGCGGTGAGGCCGAACTCCACGATGTGGCCCAGGTTCTTCCAGCTCAGGTTGCTGTGGGTGATCCGCACGCCCTTGGGACGTGACGTCGTGCCGGAGGTGTACATGAGCCGTTGCAGGTCGTCCGGGCCGACCGGCGCGGGCGCGACCGAGCGGCCGAGGTGGGCGGACACGAGGCCGTCGTAGTCCGTCCAGCCGCTGGCCCTCCCGCCGAGCAGCAGGCGATGTTTCAAGCCGGGTAACAAAAGGGCGTCGGCCGCGGGCCGGAACTCCGGCTCGGTCAGCAGCGCGACCGCACCGGAGTGGTCCAGGATGTACCGCCACTCCTCCGGTGAGAGCCGGTAGTTGAGCGGCAGGAAGGCCGCGCCGACGCGGTTCACCGCGAACGCCGTTTCCAGGAATTCGAGGTGGTTGTACAGCAGCAGCGCGACGACGTCGCCGGGGCCGATGCCCAGCTCGGTGAGCCCGGACGCCAGCGCGTCCACCCGGGTCAGCAACTCCCGGTTCGTCAGCGTTCGTGAATCCTGGCTGAGCACCACCTTGCCGGGGTGGCGGCCGGTGTTGTGGTCCAGGATGGTGGCGAAGTTCGACATCAGCTCTCCCGCGCGTGGAAGCTGTGCAGCTCGCCGCCGGCCGCACCCCAGTGGATGGTGCTGATCATGCCGCCGTCGGCCACCAGATCGGTGCCTGTGACGTAGTCCGCGCCGGGTCCGGCGAGGAACGCGACGGCCCGCGCGATGTCGTCCGGCTCACCGATCCGCCCCAGCGGCGTGTTGGCCACGGTGGCCGCGCGGATGTTCTCGTTGCCAAGGGTGTCGCGGTTCAGTCCGCTGTGGACGACGCCGGGGCTGACCGAGTTGATCCGGATGCCGTCGGCCGCCAGCTCCGCGGCGAGCTGGCGGGTCAGCGCCAGCACCCCGCCTTTGGCCGCGGTGTAGGAGGAAAAGCCGTACCCGACATGCCCGGCGATGGACGCGATCTGCACGATCGAACCGCCGCCCCCCGCGGCCATCAGCGGGATCACCTGTTTGAGCAGGATGAAGTAGCCGGTCAGGTTCACGTCCAGCACTCGCCGCCATTCGCCCACGGTGGACTCCAGCAGCTTCTTGCGGATGATGATGCCGGCGGCGTTCACCAGCACCTTCGGCGGCCCGAACCGGTCGTTCGCCTTGGCGACCGCCGTGGCGACGGCCTCTTCGTCGGTGACGTCGACGGCGAACGCCACGCCGTCCACTTCCTTCGCCGTCCGCTCCGCCGACCCCACGTCCGAGTCGAGCGCGACGAGCTTGACCCCCGTCTCCGCGAGCCGCAGCGCGCAGGCACGGCCGATTCCGGAGCCCGCGCCGGTGACGACCGCGCATCCTTGCCTGTCCACAGTGGATTCTCCTCAGCTCATCGCGTAGCCGCCGTTGACGTCCACCACCGCGCCGGTCAGGTAACTCGCCGCGGGGGAGGCCAGGAAGGCCGCCACCCGCGCGATCTCCTCCGGGCGTGCCAGCCGGCCCAGCGGGTTGTAATCTTCGGAGTACCCTTTGCCGCGCACCATTTCGGTGTCCACGACCCCGGGCGCGACAGCGTTCGCCAGCACTCCGTTACGCGCCTCGGTCTTCGCCAGCCACTTGACCACGGCGTGCACCGCGCCCTTGCTGGCCACATAGTGCGGACCGGCGAGCACACCGCCGACCTTGCCCGCCACCGAGCCGATGCACACCACCCGCGCGTCGTGCCCTCGCAGGAACGGCAGCGCGCCACCGATGGACCACAACGTGCCCTTGACGTTCACCCCGAGCACGGCGTCCACTTCGGACTCTGTCAGCTCGTCGAGCCGCACCGTCTCGCCGTAGATCGCGGCACACGTGACCAGCGCGTCGAGCCGTTTCCCGGGTCCCGCGGCCTTCGCCATCGCCTCCGCGACCGCGGTCCGGTCGGTGACGTCGACCTGCCAGCCGGCGGCGGACCCGCCGGCCTCCGTGATCTCGGCGACGGTCGCGGCAGGATCATCCGCGTCGAGCACCGTGACATGGGCACCGGCGAGCGCGAGCTCAACCGCGATCCGCCCGCCGATCCCGCGCGCCGCACCGGTCACGGCCGCGCGCTGCCCGGCGAGCGAAGCCGGGCCGCGCGGATCGAGCACCCCGGCCGTCACGCCGGCTTCTGCTCATGCGCGGCCAGCTCCTCCATCAGCACCGGGACGCCGAGGGTGCAGGTGTGGATGCCGAGCACACTCGTCAGCTCCAGCACCTCCATGATCTCCTCCTTCGTCGCCCCGTAGCCGAGCGCGTTGCGGATGTGCTGGCGCAGCCCGGGTTCGTAGAGATGCGTGGTGGAGGCGTCGATCGCGGTGTAGATCAGCTCCTTGATCTTCGGCTCCAGCACACCCTTGCGCCACGGCACGGCCGAGAAGTTCAGGTACGCCTCGAAGAACTCCGGGTCGAGGCTGAGCAAGCCCTCCCAGAACGTGTTCCAGTAACCGCGCTCGCTGATGAACGCGTCGCGGAGCTCGTTCTGGCGCTGGACCTCGGTGCCGTTCTCGGACAAGGCGTTCCTCCCTACTTCGCGGCCAGCTCGGCGCGGCGCCTGGCGGTGGCCTCGTGGTCGATCTTCAGGTTCTCCGGATCACTGTGCGGGTCGCCCGTGATCACCACGCCGTAGTCACGGAAGGCGCCCTCGATCGTCACGTATTCGTCGCGGACGTCGCGGCACACACGCTCGGGATCGCGGTGCAGCGGTGAACCCCACCCGCCGCCGCCGTTGGTGAGGTAGCGGAACACGGCGTTCGACTTGGTGTGCCAGACCGGCGTGCTGGCGAAGTAGAAGTACTCGCCGTCCGGGTCGACGGTTTTGGTCGCCGGGTCGAGCATCCCGGCGACCGGGGTCGCCCCGGCGTACACACTCGCGTCGGTGCCGATGAGATTCTTCTCCCGCGGCACGTTTTTGTAGTCCGGGTGGAACACCCAGGTCGCGCCGAGCGCGCCCGCCGAACCGCCGTACACGCCGACGCCGCTGGCCGACTTCGTGTGCAGCGGGCTCGACCAGTGCTCAGCGTCGGTGAGGTAAAGGGTGTCCTTGAGCACCGCCGCGCCGCCGCGGTTGTCACCCGCGCCACCGCTGTCGGGCGCGTATTCCTTGCGCAGCACCACGGCCGGCAGCTCGGACTCGATCGCCTCGGTCGCCGGGTCCAGGTTGTTGGCCTGGTAGACGACGGAGTAGCTGTCCGCGTCGCCCGCCTCCGTCGCGCCCCACGGGCCGTGCTCGCCACCGCACTGCGCGGTGGTGACCCAGGGCGTGCCGTCGGCCAGCACTCCGTTGGCGTTGTGGATGTTCAGCGAGCCGTAGTCGCCGCCGACGGCCTTGCGGCCCAAGGCCTTCTCCAGCGCGCGGAACACCGCGAGCACCACCGGTCCGGTGCTCTCCCAGTACAGGAACACCGCGCCGTCCGGCGGGGTCGCGCTGATGAACGTGCCGGCCGGCAGCACGATGTCGATCGGCCGGTAAGCACCGGAGGTGAACGGCGTCGCCGGGTCGATCAGGAACTTCAGCGCGACCCCGACCGCGGTCTTGGTGTCGAGGATGCCCGCGTTGATGCTGGTGCGAGCCTGCGGCGAGGTGCCGCTGAAGTCCAGCTCGATCCGGTCCGCGGACTTGGTGATCCGCAGCTTGATCCGGTACTCCACCGAATCGTCGACGCCGTCGCAGTCGATGCCCTCCTCGGCTTCGTAAACCCCGTCGGGCAGCTCGGCCAGCGCGCTCTCCATCGACTCCGCCGAGACGTCCGTCGAGTAGCGGATGGCGCCGAGGTAGGCATCGACGCCGTAGCGCTCGACGCTTTCGGTGATCAGCTGCTCGCCGAGCAGGAGGTTCTGGTAGATCGTCTTGATGTCCGGCAGCAGCAGCGCACAGAAGCGGGCGTTGTCGAAGATCAGGTTGAACGCCGACTTCACCGGCTTGTCGTCGCGGTAGAGCAGAGTCGGCGCGATGACCAGTCCGTTTTCGTAGACGTTGCGCTTGGTGCCGCTGAACCCTGCGGGCACCACACCGCCCATGTCGAGCTGGTGGGCGCGCAGCGTGACGAACGAGATCAGCTTGCCGTCGTGGAAAACGGGGCGGATGAAGCAGATGTCGTTGACGTGGTTGCCCGCGCGGTAGGGGTCGTTGCAGATCACCACGTCACCCGGCTTCAGCTCCTCCGGGCCGTATTCCTCGATGGTGTTGCGCACCGCCTCGGACATGGTGCCGAGGAACATCGCGAGGCTGTTGCTCACCGACGACATCGGGTAGTTCTGCTCCGGCGGGCCGGAGATCGTCGCGGCGAAGTCATACCAGTCGCGCAGGATCAGGGAGAACGCGTTGTTCAGCAGCCCGGTGCACATGTGCTGGACGATGTAGCGCATCCGGCTCGCCAGCACCGACGCGGTGAACCGGTCGGCGCCGTACAACTCGCCGAACTGGGCGTCGTCGAGGTCCTTCAATGAGGTCATGGTTCACGCCTTCCGGATGCGCAGCTCGCCGTAGGCCCCGACGGTCGCGACCTGGCCGGGGACGAGGAACGTGGTGGACAGCGGTTCGCGGATCACCGCGGGGCCGGGGACCCGGTCACCGGCGCGCAGGTCGGCGCGCTGGTACTCGCCGGCGTCGAGCGGATCTTCGGTCAGGTAACGGATCTTCAGGGTCCGCGTGGCCTGCAAGGTCTCGCCCTCGGCGCGCTCGGGCACCTTCGGGTACTCGACCTTGTCGGCCTTCGCGACGGCCTGGACGCGGTAGGTGACGCCCTGCACCGGCAGCGCCTCGAAGCGGTTGCCGGAGCGCTCGGCGTAGGCGTCGTGGAAGTTCGACACCATGGTGGCGATCGCGCCGGCGTCGATCTCGCCGTCGGGCACGCCGATGAACGGCGTCTCCCAGGTCTGGCCCGCCAGCCGGCCGTCGAAGCTGCGGACGAACGTGACGTGGTCGCGGTCCTTGTCCTGCAGCCGTTCGCGCAGCCGCTCCTCCATCGAGTGGTACACCTTGTCGACCTGCTCGGCGGCCTCGGCGGTGAGCAGTGTGTACGCGCTGCGGCTGTCGGCGTAGACCAGGTCGGAACTGACCAGGCCGAGCGCGGAGAACAGGCCTGGGTGCGGCGGCACGATCACCTCGGCCGCGTGCACCAGGTCGAGCACCGCGGGCAGCAGCATCGGGCCCGCCGCGCCGTAGGCGACCAGGCTGTAGTCACGCGGGTCGACGCCGTGCTGGATGGCGATGTTGACCACGCCTTCGGCGATGTTGTTGATGCCGATGTTGAAGGCGTAGCTCACGCGCTGCTCGAAGGACAGCTTGGAGTCGAGCGCTTCGAACGCCTGCCGCGACAGGTCCGGGTTCAGCTTCATCCGGCCGCCGGCGAAACCGTCCGGGTCGATGACGCCCATCAGCAGGCAAGTGTCGGTGGTCGTCGGCTGGGTGCCGCCGAGGCCGTAACCCGCCGGGCCGGGGTCCGCGCCCGCGCTGCCGGGGCCGACCTTCAGCTCACCGGCCGGGTTGATCGTCACCAGGCTGCCGCCGCCGGCGCCGATGCTGGAGACCTCATTGGACAGTGCGTTGACGATGAGGTCGTGCTCCAGCTCGAACGTGGTGTTCACGAACGGCTTGCCGTCGGAAACCATGCTGATGTCGCACGAGGTGCCGCCGACGTCGGCGCACAGCAGGTTTCCCGCGCCGATCAGGCCGCCGAAGTGGGCGCTGGACACGGTTCCCGCCGCGGGACCGGCGAAGACGATACGGAATGGGTGCTCCATCGCGACGGCGGCGGGGACCAGCTGCGCCGCGCAGTCCGCGAAGTTGAGGTCACCGCCGAAACCCAGCTCGCGCAGCCCGGTGTCGAGGCGCCGGGTGTACTCGTCGTAGGTCAGGCGCATGAACACGTCGATCACCGTGGTGGAGGCGCGGGCGAACTCCTTGGCCAGCGGGGAGACCTCGCTCGAGATCGACACCGGGACGTCGCCGAGCTCCTCGTGCACGAGCTGACGCAGGCGTTCCTCGTGGTGATTGTTGACGTAGGCGTTGATCAGGCAGATCGCGACACCCTCGACGCCGCACTTGCGCAGTACGGCGAGTTCCGCGCGCGCGTGGTCCTCGTCGAGCTGGATCAGCACGCCGCCGTCCGCGGTCAGCCGCTCACGGACGCCGCGCCGGAGGTACCGCGGCACGAGGGGGCGGTTCGCGTCGCCGTAAGAACGGCGCCACGCCGGGTTCGTCAGGCCCTCGACCGGCCGCCAGGTGCGTCCGATGTCGAGGATGTCCCGGTGTCCCAGCGTGGTCAGGAACGCGATCTTCGGCAGCCGCCGCGTGATGATCGCGTTCAGGCCGTGGGTACTCGCGTGGTTGAAGACCGCGGAGTCGCCGACGCCGATCTCCTCGGCCCCGCGCAGCACCCCGCGCTCGGTGGTACGCACATCCGTGGCGACCTTGACGGTCCGGATCTGTCCGTCCGCGATCGCCACGACGTCCGTGAAGGTGCCGCCGACGTCTACTCCGATCATGGCACTACCCGCCTTTCGGTGTTCGTGGTCAGTAAACGTCGAGGCCGTCGGAGGTGAGCGTGATCGGGCCGAGCAGAGCCCAGCGTTCGCGGCTCACCGATTCGAGGGTGCGCTGGTGCTTGACGACGGTGAACCAGCCGCCTTCCGAGAGCACGGGGTAGCGGCGGAAGTCCGCCGCGGTGGAGCCGGGGAAATCACGGGCGAGATCAACGCCGAGCGCCGCCAGCTCTTCCTCGGTGACCTCGTCCCGGACTACCGAAAGTCCTTCGGGGACGGTGGATCCGACTGCGTCCATGGGCCATCACTCCGGTGTGTTGTGCCGCTGCCGAGTTTCGTGTACCAATCGGTCTAAGAAACCGTGATGGGAAGCACTGTAGGACTCCGATCGCGGCCTGACAAGCCCGGACCGGGTGAGGTGAGGAGCTGCTGTGACGAGTGAACGGCTAAGCGTGGAAACCACCGGCGGGGTCGCCACGGTCCGGCTGGACCACCCGCCGCTCAACGCCTTCGACACCGGGATGCGCCACGCGCTCGCCGACGTCGCGGCCCGGCTGGCCGACGACGAGGACGTGCGCGCGGTGGTGCTGTACGGCGGTCCGAAGTGCTTCGCCGCGGGCGCGGACCTCAAGCAGCTGGCCGGTTTCGGCTTCGAGGAGGTGCTCGGCTGGAACCGTGCGCTGCAGAAGACGTTCACCCGCTTCGCCGAACTGCCGATGCCCGTCGTCGCCGCGGTCACCGGTTACGCGCTGGGCGGCGGGATGGAGCTGGCGCTGGCGGCGGACCACCGGATCGCCGCGGCGGACGCGGTGCTCGGCCAGCCGGAAGTGCTGCTCGGCATCATCCCCGGCTCGGGCGGCACGCAGCGGCTGTCCCGGCTGATCGGGCCGTCGCGGGCGAAGGAACTGCTGATGACCGGGCGGCGGGTGCCGGCCGAGGAGGCGCTCGCACTGGGCCTGGTCGACCGGGTCGCCGCCGATCCCTACCAGGCCGCGCTGGAGTACGCGTCGGCGCTGGCGGCCGGGCCGCGGTTCGCGATCCAGGCCGTCAAGGAGGCCGTCGACCAGGGGCTGGACGCGCCGATCTCGGCCGGGCTGGCATTGGAGCGGTCGCTGATCGCGGGCCTGTTCGCGACGTCGGATCGCGACGCGGGCATGACGTCGTTCCTGCGTGACGGGCCGGGCCGGGCCAGGTTCGGCGGGTCCGCCTAGAGTGGTTGCCGGAGTCAGCAGCGGAGGGGAACCATGCCGAGACCACCGGGCCACGGCCCTGGCTACGAGGTCAAGCGCCAGGAGATCATCGACCAGGCCGCGGCCCTTTTCGCCAAACAGGGTTACGCCGCCACGGGCATCGCCGAGATCGGCCAGGTCGCGGGGCTGGCCAAGGGCGCGCTGTACTACTACATCGGCTCCAAGGAGAACCTGCTCGTCGAGATCCAGGACCGGGTGCTGCGCCCGCTGCTCACCGCGGCCCGCCGGATCGCCGCGCTGGACGAGGATCCGGTCCTGCGCCTGCGCCTGCTGTCGGAGACGCTACTCGGCATCATCCTCGAGCGGCTGGACCACATCTGGGTGTACGAGCACGACTACCGGCAGCTGCGCGGCGCCAACCGCGCCCGGCTGCTGCGCCAGCGCCGCGAGTTCGAGCGGATCGTGCTGGATCTGCTGGTGGCCGCGATGGACTGCGGCGCGTTCCGCACGCTCGATCCCCGGCTGGCGATGCTGCAGTTCCTGAACCTGCACAACCACACCTACCAGTGGGCCCGTCCGCACGGCCCGTGGGACGCGGCCTTTCTCTCCCGCGAATACTGCGCGACGCTGATCTCCGGATTCTGCAGCCCCGGCTACGACGTGCAGGATCTGGAGGACCGGGTCGCCGAGTTCCGCACCCGGGTCCCGGCCTGACCCACACCGGGCCGGCCGGACGACCTGCCGGCCGGCTCGGTCAAGCGCGGGCGGATTCCCGTACGGCCGCGGCGATCCGTTCCTTCGACGGCAACCAGACCTGTTCCAGCGAAGGCGCGTATGGCGCCGGCGTCGACTCCGCGCCGACGCGGATCACGGGGGCGTCCAGCGTCCAGAAGCCCTCCCGCGCGGCCACCGCCGCCACCTCCGCCCCGACACCGAACTCTCCGACCGCTTGGTGCGCCACGACGAGCCGGCCGGTCTTCGCCAGTGACCGCAGTACCGTCTCCGTGTCCAGCGGCGAGATCGTCCGCAGGTCGATCACCTCGACGCTGATCCCCTCGCCGGCCAGCTCTTCGGCGACCGCGACGCAGTCGTGCACCAGCTTCGAGTACGACACCAGCGTCACGTCCGTGCCCGGCCGCCGGATGGCCGCGCGGCCCAGCGGCACCAGGTGTGACGGCGGCGGCTGCGGGCCCTTGCGCCCGTACATCAAGCGATTCTCCACGAACACCACGGGATTCGGGTCGCGGATCGCGGCGCGCAGCAGTCCGTAGGTGTCGGCGGGGGTCGACGGCATCACGACCGTGAGGCCGGGGATGTGCGCGAGCAGCGCTTCGAGGCTCTGCGAATGCTGGCTGCCCGACGACTTGCCCGCGCCGAATTGCGTGCGCACCACCATCGGCAGGCTGACCGCGCCGCCGGTCATGAACCGCAGCTTCGCAGCCTGGTTCATCAGCTGGTCGAGGCACACGCCGACGAAGTCGAAGTACATCAGTTCCACCACCGGCCGCAGCCCGGCCATCGCAGCCCCGACCCCGGCGCCGATGATCGCGCTCTCGGAGATCGGCGTGTCCCGCACTCGCCCGGGGTACTTCGCCGCGAGACCCCTGGTCAGGCCGAAGACGTTGCCGCCTTCGCCGACGTCGATGCCCGCCAGGAACACGGAGCCGTCGGCCGCCAGCTCGTGGTCCAGCGCGCCGCGGATCGCGTCCATCGTGCGGAACACCTCGCCGGTCGCCTCGGGCGGCTCCGGCACCGGCTCGCGCGGCACGCCGACGAAGTGGTGCAACGTGTCCGGCGACGGCTCGGCGGCCGCCCGCGCGTCGTCGACGGCGGTGCTGACCTCGGCGTCCACCGCTTCGTCGATCGGCGTCACGTCCGTGCCCAGCTCACGCAACCGGGCCGCCAGCCGTACCAGCGGGTCACGTTCCTTCCACTCCGCCAGCTCGGCCGACTCGCGGTACTTCTCCGGGTCGCCCTCGTAGTGTCCGTGCCAGCGGTAGGTGTCGGCCTCGACCAGCACCGGCCCGCCGCCGTCACGCAGGTCGCGCACCAGACCGCCGACCAGCGACGCGACAGCGGCCACGTCGTTGCCGTCCACCGGGTGGTAGTCCATCGCGTACCCCGGCGCGCGGTCTTCGAGCGAAGCTCGCGTCTGCGTCGCGATCGGCGAGAACTCGGCGTACTTGTTGTTCTCGCAGAAAAAGATGACGGGCAGCCGCCACACCGACGCCAGGTTCGCGGCCTCGTGGAACATGCCCTGCGCCACCGCGCCGTCGCCGAAGAACGCCAGCACCACGCCGCCTTGGGCACGCAGCTGGGCGGCCGTCGCGGCGCCGACGGCGATCGGCAGCCCCGCCGCGACGATCCCGTTGGCCCCGAAGATCCCGCGCCGCGGGTCGGCGATGTGCATCGACCCGCCGCGGCCACGGCAGGTGCCGGTCTCCTTGCCCATCAGCTCGGCGAACATGCCGCCGACGTCGAGTCCCTTCGCGATGCAGTGGCCGTGGCCGCGGTGGGTGGAGGTGACGACGTCACGGTCGTCGAGCGGCCAGCACGCGCCGACCGCCGAGGCCTCCTGCCCGATGGACAGGTGGAGGAACCCCGGGATCTCGTTGTTCCGGTAGAGCCGAGACGCGCGGTCTTCGAACCGGCGGATCAGCCGCATCCGCCGGTACATCGCGGCGAGTGCGCCCACCTCGCCGTTGAAAGCCGTGTCCAGGTCGTTCGCCTGGGTGGAAGTCATCGCGCTCCTGCCCTTGCCGTTCACCGGTTTCCGCCCGGCCCCTTGACATCGCGCCGGGAACCACGATTCTTGTACCGACTGTTCGAAAAAACAACTCCCGTTCGGAGGTGATCGGCGTGCACGCGCTGCGCTGGCACGCAAGGGGCGACCTGCGCCTGGACGATGTGCCGGAACCGGCGGCGCCGGGGCCGGGCCATGCGGTGCTGGCCGTGTCCTGCTGCGGGATCTGCGGTACCGATCTGCACGAGTTCAGCCACGGGCCGAATCTCATCCGCACCGGGCCGCACCCGCTGACCGGGCTCGAACCGCCGTTCACGCTCGGCCACGAGATGAGCGGCACGGTCGTCGCGCTCGGCTCACCGGTGGCCGGCGTGGACGTCGGGACGCGGGTGGCGGTGGACCCGTGCCTGCGCTGCGGCGTCTGCCGGTGGTGTACCCACGGCGAATACCACATCTGCGCGAAGGGCGGCTCGATCGGCCTCGCCGCCGACGGAGGTTTCGCCTCGCGCGTGACCGTGCCGGTCGAAGGCCTGGTGAAGATCCCCGACGGCGTGTCCGACGAGATGGCCGCGCTGGCCGAGCCGCTCGCCGTCGGCCTGCACGCGATCCGCCGCGCGGGCGTCCAGCCCGGCGACAACGTGCTCGTGCTCGGCGCGGGACCGATCGGCGTCGCCGCGTTGCTGGCCGCGAAGCTCGCGGGAGCGGCGGGCCTGTACGTCAGCGAGCCGGTCCCTGCCCGCGCGCGCACGGCCGCGGCGATCGGCGCGACCGAGGTGTACGACCCAGCTGCCACCGACGTCCGGCGGGAGGTCTTCCTGCGTACCGGGCGCGTCGGACCGGACGTCGTGGTCGAGGCGACCGGACGGCCCGAGCTGGTGGAGCTGGCCGTGAGCACGGTGCGACGCGGCGGCCGGGCGGTGCTATGCGGCATCAGCGGCGCGAGCGCGTCGTTGCCGATCACGCAGATCGTCCCGTTCGAGCGGACGGTGCTGGGTTCCCTCGGCTACAACTTCGACATCCCGCGGGTACTCGGCCTCATGGCCACCGGACGGCTCGACGCCACCCCGCTGCTGACCGGTGTCCGCCCGCTCGCGGACGGCGCCGAGGCGTTCGCCGAACTGGCCGCCGACCGCGGCAGCCACCTCAAGATCCTGCTGAAGCCCGAGGAGCACTGATGGACTTCGACCTGCCCGAGGAAACCGTCGCGCTGAAGCAGCTCTGCCGGGACTTCGCCGCGAAGGAGATCGCGCCGTTCGCCGCCGACTGGTCCGAGCGCTGCCACTTTCCTACTGAGGTGTTCCGTGCCCTCGGCGGGCTCGGCCTGATGGGCATGCTGGTGAGCGAGGAGTACGGCGGCGCCGACGCCGGGTTCGTGTCCTATGTGGCCGCGATGGAGGAGCTGGGCGCGGCCGACCAGTCGATCGCGTCGGCGTGGAACGCGCACTCGACGATCGCCGCCCTGCCGCTGGCCACCTTCGGCACCCACGAGCAAAAGGAGCGCTGGCTGCGTCCACTCGCGACAGGTGAGGCGCTCGGCGCGTTCGGCCTCACCGAGCCGACCGCGGGCTCCGACGCGGCAGGCATCCGCACACGCGCCAACCGTGCCGACGGCGGCTGGCTGCTGAACGGCACCAAGATGTTCATCAGCAACGCCGGCACCGAGATGAGCCTCGGTGTCACCGTCCTCGCCGTCACCGGGGACACCGGTGGCACCAAGCGGTACGGCACTTTTTTCGTTCCGGAGGGCACTCCCGGCTACACCAAGGGGCAGCCGCTGAAGAAGCTCGGCTGGCACGCGCTCGACACACGTGAGCTGGTGTTCAGCGACTGCTGGCTGGCCGACGACCACCTGATCGGCGAGGAGGGAAACGGGCTGCGCCAATTCCTGGAGGTGCTCGACGGCGGCCGGATCAGCGTCGCCGCGCTTTCCCTTTCCCTGGCGCAGAAAGCGCTGGACCTGGCGGTGCGGCACGCCGGCGAGCGGGAGCAGTTCGGCAAGCCGCTGCACCGGTTCCAGGCCGTCGGGCACAAGCTCGCGGACATGGCGACGGAGATCGCGGCCGCGCGCTGGCTCGTCTACCACGCGGCGTGGCTCGGCGACCGGGGCCGCCCGTTCAGCACGGCGGCCGCGATGGCGAAGCTGTACGCCTCCGAGCTGGCCAATCGCGCGGCGAGCGAGAGCGTGCAGATCCACGGCGGTTACGGTTTCATGCGCGAGTCCACAATCTCGCGCTTCTACGCCGACGCGAAGATCCTCGAAATCGGTGAGGGCACCAGTGAAGTGCAGCGCAACGTCATCGCGCGCGCCCTGGCCCGCGGGACCGCTTGAGCTGCTGCTCAATGCCGTCGAGCAGATGGTCGAGGCCGAACTGGCAGGCCTGCTCGCCCGCGCTCTGGCCGAAGCCGCCGCCGAGCCGGGTGCGCCTCGACGTCGAAGTACTCGCCCGCACTGGTGACGCTGTCTGCGGCATCCGGGTCAGATCGGGATGGTGAAGCCGGAGATCGGACCGCGCAGCCAGGCGATGACCTCGCCCCACAGCCCGGTGACGAGTGCGACGCCGATGGCGATCAAGAGGACGCCGCCGATCTGTTGTACGCGCCGGATGTGCCGGCGAAGCCAGCCGGTGGCGTGGACGGCCCAGCGGGCACCGAGGGCAAGAGCGATGAACGGCAGTCCGAGTCCGAGGCAGTAGGCGGTGATCAGCAGCAGGCCGCGCCCGGTGGTGGGACCGACCTGGGTGCCGCCGGCCAGGGCGATGACCCCGGCCAGGGTCGGGCCGAGGCAGGGCGTCCAGCCCAGCCCGTAGACCGCACCGAGCAGCGGAGCTCCCCAGAGGCCGTCGTGACGGCGGTGGCGGAGTTTCCTTCCGCGTTGCAGGGGTGCGAACATGCCGAGGAACACCAGGCCCATCGCGATGGTGACCACGCCGCCGAGGCGCTGCAGCAGTTCTTCGTTGGCCAGCAACGCATCCGACAGGCCGAGCACCGCCATCGCGGTCGCGGTGAACACGACGGTGAACCCGAGGACGAACAGCAGCGCGGCCCCGGCCACCCGCCAGCGGCCCCGTGCCGGAGACGGCGGCTCGCCGGGAGCGACGGGCGGCGGTTCGGCGCCCACCAACCCGGCGAGGTAGGCGAGGTAGCCGGGCACCAGTGGCAGGCAGCACGGCGACGCGAATGACACCGCGCCGGCGGTGATCGCCAGCAGGGCCGCGACCAGCAGCGGCCCGGAGACGGCCAGGTCGGTGAGGTTCACGAGGGATTTCCCTGCGGGGCAACGGTTTCGGCGGCGATTCGCTGGACGACGGGCCGCAGGTCGCTGTCGATCAGGGCGGTGAGGAAGATCGCGGCGACCCGATGGCGGCGATCGAGCACGAGCGTGGAGGGCACGACGTTGCGCGGGTAGCCCTTCAGTGCCAGCAGGGAGCGGCCGGACGGGTCGTAGATCGAGGGGCAGCTGACGCCGCGGTCGCGGATGAAGTCCTGCGGCGCGGTGCGCGGCTCGTCGCGCACGTCGATCCCGAGGAACTGCACCCCCGAGTCCTTCGTCTGGTCGTAAACCTGTTGCAGCTGAGGCATTTCCGCCCGGCAGGGACCGCACCAGGAACCCCAGATGTTGAGCACGACGACCTTGCCCGGGTAGCCGGGCACCCCGATCTGCGTGCCCGGCTTCATCAGGTCGTCACCGGACAATGCCGGTGCGGCACCGCGAATGGCGGGCGGGTCGTAGAAGATCCTGGTCTGCCCGCCCGGTGAGACGAACTCGAAGGTTCCGCCCTGGGTCACCGCATCCTTGCCCGCGCTGCACGCGCTCAGCGTCACCAGCCCGGCCACAGTGACCACGGCCCACCGCGCGCGAACCCACTTCATCGCGGTCCCTCCTTCATCTACGTATCTACTGCGTAGGTTAGTAGACGGGTGCGGGGCGCCGGATCCGGGTGGTTGCACGTACCGGGAGTTACGGTGGCGAGGTCCACGGGTGAGGAGTGATCGATGGCCGATCTGTCGCGGTTCCAGCATCCGCGGTTCGCGCGTGCCTACGATCGGATCAGCGCCGAGTCCGAGCGGCGCGGCACGGCCGGGTATCGGCGGCGGGCGCTCGCCGGCCTGTCGGGCCAGGTGATCGAGGTCGGCTGTGGCAACGGGCTGAACTTCGCCCACTATCCGGAAACCGTGGCCGAGGTGCTCGCGGTGGAGCCTGAGGACCGGCTGCGGGCGCTGGCCGGGCAGGCTGCCGAGCGCGCGCCGGTGCCGGTGCGGATGGTGGCCGGGCACGCCGGCGCCCTGCCGGCGGCGGACGGGGCCTGCGACGCCGCGGTGACCTCGCTGGTGCTGTGCTCGGTGTCCGATGTCGCCGGGGCGCTGGCCGAGATCCGGCGCGTGCTGGGGCCGGACGGGCAGCTGCGGTTTTTCGAGCACGTGCGCTCGGACAAGCCGTGGTTCGGCCTGCTGCAGGACCTGGTCGCGCCGGTGTGGTCACGCGCCGGCGGCGGTTGTCAGCTCAACCGCGACACCGCGTCGGCGATCACCGCGGCGGGGTTCCGTATCGATCGCCTCGACCGATTCGCTTTTGCCCCGCTGCGCGGCGTTCCTGCGTACGCCCATGTCCTCGGTTGTGCTCGCGTGCCGCGCGATTAACCGTTCATGGGGTCACAGAAGGACAGTCCCGCCGCGGCCAGGCCTCCGGTGACCACCGGGCCGAGGGCGACGAGGACCGCGAACCCGCACAGCAGCAGCCGGGCCCGCAACCGGCGGACGCGCCGGGGTGGTGCGGCGAGCCGTTCGGCCCGTGCCAGCACGTCGACCCCGGTCGCACCGAGCGCGCCGTGCGGGATCGGCGCGGCCGACGACAGGGCCAGCATCGCGCGGAGCACGGTCGGGGCGCCGTGCCGGCGGGCCGCCGCGTCGTCGGCGCACATCTCCAGCAGCCGGGCGACCTCGGTGGCGCCGGCGGTGAACAGCTCGAGCCGCGGCAGGGCGGCGCCCAGCCCGCGGGTGACCGCCAGCAGCAGATGGTGGCGGCCGGCGAGGTGGGCGCGTTCATGGGACAGCACCGCCTCCAGCTGCCGCCGGTCGAGCGCGGCCAGCGCGGCACTGGTGATGACGATGGCGTTCGGCCGGCCGGGCACGCAGTACGCCGCGCGCTGCGGCGCGTCGAGCACGATCGCCTCCAGGCCCTCGACCCGGCGTCCGGCGATGCGCGCCATCCGCGCGTGGTCGTGGGTGCCGACCCTGGCGCGCAGCAGGGATCGTCCCAGCCGAGCGACCAGCACGGCCAGCGTCACGGCCGTCATCGCCGCCAGGGCGATCACTCCGAGCTGGACCGCGAAGCCGTAGCGTCCGGTGGCGACGGCTCGCAGCTGCGCGAAGCACGCGTCGATCAGCGACCGGCCCGGCCGGTTCCAGCCGGCAACCACCTCGCCGAGCAGGAAACCCGCGGCGGCCGCCCATGATGCGACGACGCTGCCGAGCGCGGCCACCCACGCGAGGACCCCCAGACGCGGTGTCACGCCGGTGTGCGCCAGCCGCAGCAGCAGCCGCGGCGCCAGCACCACGGCGATGAAGCTGTAGAGCAGCAGGCACGCCGCGGCGCTCACCCGGGCTCCTCCTCGGTGGACAGCCGCTGCAGTGTGGTGCGCAGCGTGGCGGACTCCTCGTCGCTCATCTGCTCCAGGAAGTGGCTCAACACCAGCGACGGGTTCCCGCCGCCGTCCAGTGCGTCCCGCATCAGCCGGGCGCTGTACTCCTCGCGGGTCAGGCTCGGCCAGTACAGGAATGCCTTGCCCTGCCGGGTGCGCGACAGCCAGCCCTTGCGGTGCAGATTGTCCATAGTGGACATGACGGTGGTGTAGGCGATTTCGCGGGACTGGCGCAGCTCTTCGAACAGCGCTCGCACCGTCGTCTCGCCGTCCCGGTTCCACATGCGGTCCATCACGACCGCCTCCAGGTCCCCGAAGCCGCGCACGCCACCTCCCGATGCTCGCTCGATCCGGTCCAGCGTACTTGGCCGGATCGCGGCCCGTTCCCGCTGGTCGCGGCATCCGCGAGACGAGTGAACAGCGACCTCACACCCTTGAACTACTATCTACGTACGTACATCGTAGATGGGGCCGAGGAGGAACGATGCAGTACCTGCTGCTGGGACTGGCGGCGCTGGCCTGTCCGATCGGGATGGGACTGATGATGCTGATGATGGCCCGGGGAATGCGCTCGGGCGGCGGTGGCGCGGCCGATCCGGCCGAGCGCCGGGAGGTGGCCGGACCGCGCGCCGAGGTCGCCCTGCTGAAGGCCGGACGGCCGGTGGGCACCCGGCGTGGGTGACCTGCTCGCCGGCACGACCGTGCTGGCCTCCTTCCTCGGCGGAGTGGTGGCGTTGCTGGCGCCGTGCTGTGTTTCGGTGATGCTGCCCGCCTACTTGTCGACGGGGTTCCGCCACCGCGGCGGCGTTGTCCCCGCCACGCTGGTGTTCGGGGCCGGGGTGGCGACGGTCATCCTGCCGATCGGGCTGGGGGCCACGTTCCTGAGCAGCCTGCTCGTGTCCCAGCATCTGTGGATCTTCTCGATCGGCGGCCTGCTGATGATCGCGGCCGGGGCCGCGACGCTGGCCGGGTGGAAGCCGAACCTGCCGATGCCCGGCGGCCGCGCGGTCAGGAAGGGCAGCTTCGGCTCCGCGTACCTGCTGGGCGCGTTCTCCGGCGCGGCCAGCGCCTGCTGTGCCCCGGTGCTGGCCGGGGTCGCGGTGCTCTCCGGCGCGGCGGGGTCGTTCCCGGCCGCGCTGGCCATCGGTGGTTCCTACGTCGCCGGGATGGTCGCCCCGCTGGCACTGGTGGCGCTGCTGTGGGACAAGCGCCGCGAACGTGCGGCCCGCCTGCTCACCGACCGGACGATCCGGCTGCGGCTGGGCCGCCGGCAGCGGCGGCTGGCGCTGGGCAGCGCGGTCAGCGGGCTGCTGATGATCGTCATGGGCGCGCTGTCGGTGGTGCTGGCGTTCACCGGCCCGGGCATGCCCAGCGGCGGCTGGCAGACCGAGCTGAGTGCCTGGTTGCAGCACGTCAGCAGCATCGCCGCGGGCACGTTGTCGTGGATCCCCGGCTGGGCCCTGCTGCTGGTGCTGCTGGCCGGGTTCGCGCTGCTGCTGCGCCGCACCCGCCGACGCGCCCTTCCCACCGACCCGGACACCACCGCGCCGGACAACACCGCGCCGGACAACACCGAGCCCGGGCAGAACCTGATGATCATCGAGGAGGGCCGACGTGGCCGAGAGTAAGACCGCGAAGCAGACTCCGGAGGGCGACCGGGCCCGGCGGCGCCGGCAGGCTCACGCCTCCGCGCGGTCGTTGCGCCAGGACCCGTCCCGCCGTCCACTATGGATTGTCGCCGGAGTGGTGGTGGTCCTGCTCGCCGTGACCGCGCTCTACCTCGTCTATCAAGGGGCGCCGGGCAAACAGGCCGCCGACAGCGGGGACAGCGGCTTCCGACACGTCGCCGGGCAACCGGGCGCGGGAGTCGCGGCACCCGCGTTCAGCCTCACCTCCGACAGCGGCCGCCCGGTCAGCCTGGCCGATTTCCGGGGCAGGAGCGTGCTGCTCTACTTCCAGGAAGGCCTTACCTGCCAGCCGTGCTGGGACCAGATCAAGGACCTGGAACAGAACAAGGCGGCGCTGACGGCCGCGGGCGTGGACCAGGTGGTCTCGATCACCACCGACCCGGCCCAGCTGATCGGGCAGAAGATGGCCGACGAAAAGCTGTCCACCCCGGTACTGTCCGACCCTGCGCTGAACACGTCTCGTGCCTACGGCGCCAACCAGCACGGGATGATGGGCGACATGCGCGACGGCCACAGCTTCGTCCTGGTCGGCCCGGACGGCACGATCCGCTGGCGCGCGGACTACGGCGGCGCGCCGGACTACACGATGTTCCTGCCCACCCGGAAAATGCTCACCGACCTGACCACGGAACGGAAACCGTGAGCGAGCCGGTGAGCGAACCATCGGCACAGACCGCGCCGTTCGCCATCACCCTGCTCACCCAGGACCAGTGCGGCTTCTGCGACCACGCCAAACAGGTCCTCGCCCGCCTGGCCGCCGACTATCCCTTGCAGGTCACCGAGATCGACCTCGCCGGCGAGGAAGGCCAGACGCTGGCGAGGACGGCCGGCGTGCTGTTCGCCCCCGGCGTCCTCGTCGAGGGCACGCCCTTCTCGTTCGGGCGGCTGTCGGAACGCAAACTGCGCCGCGCCCTCGAGCAGCACCTGCAGGAACGTGACCAGCGCGGATGAACAGTGACGTCCCCCGGCGGCGTCGTGTCCTCGGCCGCACGGCGGTGGTGTTCTTCCTCGTGCTGGGCACGGTCGTGCTCGGTGCCGGTCCGGCGAGCGCGCATCCGACGCTGCTGTTCACCGATCCGGTCGCCGACACCGCGGTCGCGGCCACGCCACCGGTGATCACACTGGTGTTCAACGAAACCGTGACTGCCGGCCCGCACGCCCTGACGCTGCTCGACGACGTCGGCCGCGTTCTCCCGGTCGGCGCGACGAGGACCGAGCGTGACGGGCAGGTCATCAGTGCGAAACCCGCGCACGCGCTGCCGCCGGGCACCTACCTGGTGCGGTGGCAGGCGACCGGGTCCGACGGCGACCAGGTCGAGGAGGAATTCCGCTTCGCCGTCGGCGCCGCGGTGACCGCCGCCGGGACTGACGGCGGCCCGCCGATCGCCTGGGGCGAGGCGGCGCTGCGGTGGGTGCTGTTCGCCGGCCTGGCCGCCGCGCTCGGCGGCCTGATCGGCGAGCGGTTCACCGCGTCCGCCCGAGCGGAGAACCGCACGCTCCGGCCCGTGCGGTCGCAGGTCGTACCCGGCGCGCTGGCCGGCCTGGCCGGCGCGACCGGACTGGCGACGCTCCTGATTACCGGCACTGGGACGGCGAGCAGCCTGTGGCAGGGACGCGCCGGGCCACTCCTCGTCGCCGAATTCGCCGGCCTGGCCTGCGCCCCCGTCCTCGCCGGTGTCCGAAGTGGACGATGGCGGGCCTGGTCGGCGGTGCCACTGGCCGCGGCCGTGATCGCGGAGGGGCTGCGCTCGCACGCGAACCAGGCCACGCCGGGCTGGGGCGCGGCGCTCACCGGGGTGCATCTGGCCGCGGCGGCGATCTGGGCCGGGGCGCTGGCCCACGCGGTGCGGGCCGTGGTCGCCTGGCGCCGGGAGCGACCGGCCGTGCAGTGGGTATTGAGCGGCTACGTTCGGCTCGCCGGGTGGGTGTTCGCGGTCGTGGTCGCCACCGGCACGGTGAGCGCACTGCTGCTCGTCCCGCTCCCGTCTCTGGTCTCGACGACCTACGGGCAGGTCTTGCTGGTCAAGCTCGGTCTGGTCGCCGTCGCGGCGGGTCTCGCGGTCACAGCGCGCCGGGCGTGGCGTCACCGCGACCGGCTCGACCGTGCCCGCGCCGTGGCCCGGGTCGAGGCCGGTGTGCTGGTCGGCGTGCTGGCAGTGAGCGCGGTCCTGGTGTCGGCCCCGCCCGCCGGGAGCCGGCAACCGGCGCCACCGTCCTTACCCGGCCCGGTGGTGCCGCTGGGCACGCTGGCGGGGCAGATCGGCGTGAGCATCGCGGCCGGCGAGGGCCGGCTGGTGGTCCGGCTGACCACGCCCCGCCGGGGCGACTACTACGCACCCCAGGCAGCACAGGACTACACGCTGTCCGGTCAGCTCGCCGCGGACCGAGCCGACGGAGCTTCGCTGGAGTTTCGCGGATGCGGAGACGGCTGCTTCGAGTCCACAGTAGACTGGACGCGCGGTGACAACGTACTCACCCTGCGCGCGGAGGCGCCCGGCTGGCGCGGTGGCACGGCCAGCCTGCTCGTCCCCTGGCCCGCCCGCGGGGGAGCCGACGACCTCGCGCGAGCCGTCCATGCGCTGCGCTCGGTGCAGCACCTCACCCTGTACGAGACCGTCACCAGCGACACCACCACCGGCCCACCGGAGCCGCAGCGACTGGACCTGACCGGGGCATTTTTCCTCGCCCAGGAACCGTATGCCTCAGGCATCGCCTCGGTCGCCGCCCGGATCTCCCGCGACGGGACACCGATCCGCCTCGCGCTCGGCTACCCGGCCGCCTCGACGAACGTCGCGCTCACCCTCGACTCCAGCGGCCGGATCAACGAGGAAACACTCACCGACGACAGCCACCTCATCCACCGCCGATTCGTCTACCCCGGCCACGACTGAACGGTACGACCAGCCCGGTTCAGCGGGCGCAGAGAGCACTGGTGCCCGGTGCGGATCGGCTGGATCTGCCTGGCCGCACCGCCACAGCCGCGGCCGGCACAGGTACGGGACAGGCGCGGCCCTGCTGCCGGAGCCGACCAAGATTTTCAAGTCATGACTAGAAATCCTAGTCATGGGTATGTAAAGTGACGTGGGTCGCAACTTCTGGCTGGGCTCGGCGGAAGGAGGCGGGGATGTCAACGGTGATGCCGCGCGAACAACGAACCCGGGTGGGCGGCGTGCTTCGCGCCGTCCGCGCGCTCGATCCGGTCGAAATCGCGTTCGCCGCGTCCGTCGACCCGGCTGCGAGCACCTTCGTGCTGGACCGGTTCGAAGGCGCCCGCACCGACCGGCTGCGGAACCTGATCTGCCCGATCGGCGCGGGCGTCGGCGGCCGCTGCATCGCGCTGGGGCGCCCGGTGTTCGTCAAGGACTATGTGGCGGCGAAGGGCATCACCCACCGGTTCGACCGCGAGGTCGCCGGCGAGGGGCTGAGCGCGATGTTCGCCGTGCCCGTGACGAGCAACGGCGTGGTGCGCGACGTCGTGTACGGAGCGGTGCGCCGGCCGATGATGTTCGGGGAGCGCCTGATCGACCAGGCCGTGGACATCGTCAAGCATTCGAGCGATCCGGTGGCCGAGGAGGTGCCGCCCGCAGCGGGGCCGGCGCCGCGGCGCACGACCCGTGACGTCGCCGCGGAGATCGTGCGGATCGCGGCCACGATCGCCGACCCCGCACTGCGCGGCCGGCTCCAGGAGCTCGGCGCCTGCCTGTCCGGGCTGTCCGAGGGGTCGGCCGAAGCCGGCCCGCCGGCCCGCCTCTCGCCCCGTGAGCTGGACGTGCTGAGCGCGGTGGCGATGGGGCACGCGAACGTGGACGTCGCCTGCCGGCTCGGCCTCACCGTCCAGACCGTGAAGTCCTATCTGAAGAGCGCGATGGCCAAATTGGACAGTCATACCCGCGGCGAAGCCGTTTACCGCGCCCGGATGGCCGGCTTGCTACCGTGATCACGGCGGTGCAGGCGGGGTGGGAGGCGGCGAGTGGTGTCCGGACAGGCCGAAGACGTGCGCGCGCCGGCGACCCGCTCTGAGCGCAAGCGCGCCGACCGGGTGGCGCGCCTGGAACGCGCGGCGGCCAAGGTGTTCGCGCGCCAGGGTTACGAGGGCGCGAACTTCGATCTGATCGCGGCCGAGCTCGACCTGCGCGGGGCCAGCCTGTACTACTACTTCTCCTCGAAGGAGGAGCTGTTCCTCCGCTGCCTGCGCAAATCCGCCGCCGACGTGTCCGCCCGGCTGCGCGCGATCGCCGACGCCGAACCGGATCCGGGTGAGCGGCTGCGGCTGCTCTTCCGCGAGCAGGTGCTGATCGAGGTCCGCGACTACCCGGAGTATGTCCCGCTGTTCTTCAAGTCCCACGTGACCGTCGCGCGGTTGCGGGAGGCCGTGCTGACGCTGCGGCAGGAACACGCGACCGTGTTCGAGGAGACGGCGCGGGAGCTCGGGGACCGGACCCCCGCCGGGCGGAAGAAAACGCGGCTGTGCCTCGAGATCGCCTACGGCACCCTGGCCTACCTGCCGGACTGGTACGACCCGCGCGGTGGGATCGGGCCCGGCGAGCTGGCGGACGAACTCGCCGGCCTGCTCGTCGCCCCGTTCCTGCGGAAGCGGGACTGAGCGGCTCCACCACCCTCACTCGTGGGTATCAGCGGCGATCGGCCGCGCCTACCGTTCGTCCGGACGGCCAGGCCCTCCCGGCACCGGGCCGAGACCACCCGGCGCCCCGGGCGGGGCGCCGGAAAACCGGAAGAACAGGTGATACTGCATGACCGCGACCATCGCGAACTCCGTGCGAGGTAGCCATCTCGTGGACCAGGGGTACGAGCTGCCCTGGGCCTTCACCCCCGAGCACCTGCAATGGCGGGACACGGTACGGAAGTTCACGGCCGACGCGGTGGCTCCGGAGGCGGCCCGGCGCAGCATCGAGTCGCGGTTCGACCCGGAGCTGGTCCGGCAGGCGGGCAAGCTGGGCGTGTTCGGCCTGCTCGCGCCGGCCGAGTTCGGCGGGGCGGGCGCCGACCTGCGCACGCTGTGCCTCACCATCGAAGAACTGGCCACAGTGGACTCTTCGCTCGCGGTCACCGTGCACGTGCAGTCCATCTGCGTCGCGCTGCTGGCCCACCTGGCGGTGGACCGGCCGGAACTCTGCCGGGAGATCCTGCCCTCGGCCAGCACCGGCGAAACGTTCATCTCGATCGGTCTCACCGAGCCGTCGGGCGGATCGGACGCCGGCAACATCAGCACCGTCGCGCGTCCGGACGGCGACGGCTGGATCATCAACGGCGCCAAGCAGTTCATCACCAACTCCGGCACCCCGTTCTCCCGCTACGTGATCCTGCTCGCCGCGGTCGGCGAGAGCGACAAGGGCAGGCCGCCGGTCTCGGCGTTCCTGGTGCCGCTGGACGCGCCGGGGGTCACCGTCGGCAAGCGCTACCCGAAGCTGGGCTGGCGCTCGTCCGACACGCACCCGCTGTTCTTCGACGACGTCCGGGTCCCGGCCGGCGCGCTGCTGTCCGAACCCGGGCGCGGGTACCGCGACGTGCTGGAGTTCCTCACCTGGGCACGGCTGCCGATCGCCGCGATGAGCGCCGGGCTGGCCCGCGGCTGCCTCGCCGACACCCTGCGCTTCGTCGGGGAACGCACGTCGTTCGGCCGGCCACTGGGCAGCCACCAAGCGGTCGCGTTCCAGACCGCGGACATCGCCGCGCTCGCCGCCACCGCCCGCACGCTGACTTACGACGGGGCGTGGAAGTACGACCACGGGTTCCCGATCCGGGACGCCGCCGCGGTCGCGAAGCTGGTCGCGTCGGAGGCCGCGAACAAGGCGGCCTACGTGGCGACCCAGCTGCAGGGCGGTTACGGCTTCATCGAGGAGACAGCCGCGACGCGGCATCACCAGGACGCCCGCATCCTCACCATCGGCGAGGGCACGTCCGAGGTGCAGCGGATGCTGATCGCCCGTTCGCTGGGGCTGGCGGTGTGAGACATGGCTGTGCCGCTGGTGGACGTGCGGGTGCGGAGCCTCGCCCACCGATACCCGGGCTCGGGTCGGCACAGCGGTTCGCGGACGGCCGCGGCTGCGGGCCGCGCTGGTGGCGGTGATCGCCACTCACGAGGCCGCGTTCGAGCGGAACGACATCCCGTTCGGGCGAGTGCGTTGGTCGGCGAACTGGCGCCCGGCCCCGGCCGAGGGGTACCACTACGGGGAGCGCACACCGTCGAGGTGCTCACGGAGGCAGGCGTGCCTGCCGCGCTCGCGGACGGCGCTGCCGGGCAGTACGGCGTGAACCGCGCCGAGAAAGACCTGACGCACAAGGGAGTGTGACGTGACCGATAGCGTGGAACAGCTGATTTCCGTTCCGTTGCAACCGCTTCCCGAATCGTGGTGTTCGCCGCGGCGGTCGGCGGAGATCGCCGCCGCGCGGGAGCGGCACGACCGGGACCCCGACGAGTACTGGGCCTGGGCGGCGGGCAAACAGCGGTGGACGCGGCCGTGGGACGAGCTGCGCACCGGGGACCTGCCGGACTTCCGCTACTTCGAGGGCGGGCTGCTCAACGTCGCGGACAACTGCGTCGACCGGTGGGCCGAGGATCCCGCCACGGCCGACCGGCCCGCGGTGATCTGGGAGGGCGAGCCCGGCGACACCCGCACGGTGACCTACGCCGAGCTGGCCCGTGAGTCCGCCGGCCTCGCGGCAGGGCTGCTCGAACTCGGCATCACCAAGGGCGACGTGGTCGCGATCTACCTGCCCAACCTCGTGGAGGCGTTCACCGCCATCCACGCCTGCAACCGGATCGGCGCGATCTACACGGTGCTGTTCTCCGGCTTCGGCAAGGACGCGGTGGCGGCGCGGCTGAAGGTGTCCGCCGCGAAGGCGGTGGTGGTCGCCGACGCCTCGTACCGCCGCGGGAAACTGGTGCCACTGCTGGAAACCCTGCGGGCGGCCCGGCCGGGCCTGCCCGGCCTCGAGCACGTGGTGGTCCTCGACCGTACGGGCCGGGACCTGCCGCTGGAGCCGGGGGAGACCTCGTACGCCGGCCTGGTCGCCCGGTTCCCCGAAGGCACTCCGGCCGTGCCGCTGGAGGCGAACGACCCCGCGTTCCTGATCTTCACCAGCGGCACGGAGTCGACGCCGAAGGGCGTGGTCCACTCGGTCGCCGGCTTCCTCGTCGGCACCTGGGCCAACGCGTACTGGCAGGCGGGGCTCGAAGAGGGTGACGTGTACTGGGTGGCCGCCGACGTCGGCTGGCTGACCTTCCCGATCCAGGCGGTGATCGGCGGACTGGCCTGCGGGACGACGATCGCCTGTTACGAGGGTGCGCTCGACACCCCGACGAACGAGCGGTTCTACGAGTTCTGCGAACGCCACGAAGTGACCAAAGTACTGGCCGCGCCGACCGTGCTGCGGATGCTGCACTCGTTCGGCGAAGACCTGTGCGCGGCCCACCCGCTGCCCCGGCTGCGGCTGGTCACCGTGCAGGGTGAGCCGCTCGACGCGGAAACGTTCACCTGGGCCGGCTCACGGCTGGCCGGTGGCGTGCCGATCGTCAACGCCTACGGCCAGACCGAAACCGGGTCCACCTGGGCCTACCCGGTGACCGGCGTCGACGCGCTCAAGGCGGGTTCGGCGGGACGGCCCCTGCCAGGGCACGAATGCGCGGTCGTCGACGACGACGGGAAGCCCGTTCCGGCCGGTACCAAGGGAAATCTCGTGCTGTCGCGTCCGTTCCCGACCCTCGCGCGCACCGTGTGGGGCGACCACGAACGGTACCTCGCCGCGTACTTCCACCGGTTTCCCGGCAGCTACAACACCAACGACGAGGCGGTGCTCGACGCGGACGGCCACCTGTGGGTGCTGGGCCGGGCGGACGACGTCATCAACGTCGCGGCCCACCGCATCTCGACGATGGAGATCGAAGGTGTGGTGAGCGCCCACGACCGGGTCGCGGAGGCGGCCGTGGTGGGCGTGCCCGACCGGACGAAGGGCACGGTCCCGATCGCCTTCGTCACGCTGCTGCCGGGCTCGGACGCCGTGGCGGTGGCGGACGAGCTGATCCGGCGGGTGGGCGAGGAGCTGGGCGGTTACGCCCGGCTGGCCAGGGTTTACCCGGTCGCCGCCCTGCCCAAGACCCGTACCGGGAAAACCATGCGCCGGCTGCTGCGCGACGTGCTCGTCGACGGCGGCCCCAGCGGCGACACCAGCGCGATGGACGACCCCAGCGCCCTCGACGAGGTGCTGGCGGCGGTGTCCCAGGCCCGGTGACGCGAAGTGTGGCCCGCGGCCGGACCGGTCTGCGGGCCACACCACGCCGGATGATCAGCCGCCGTGCGCGGTGCCCGCTGTCCTCGAACAACCGCGAGCTCCGGACCGAGGGTGGCCGGGGGTCAGCTCGCGCGGAGGCCGGTGATCAGCAGGCCGGCGAACTGGTCCGCGAGCTGGTCCGTGGTCAGCTCGCCGTCGGCGGAGTACCAGGCGTAGGCCCAATTCAGGATGCTCGTCAGCGCGATGCCCGCGATGCGTGGGTCGACCGGGCGGAACTCGCCGGCGTCGATGCCCTTGGTGATGATGCTGCGCAGACCCGCTTCCCAGCGGTCGCGGCTCGCGATCACGGCCTGCTGCCTCGCTTCGCCGAGGTTTCGCCACTCGTGGAAGAAAACCGTGGCGAATTCCTTGTTCTCGCCGATCAGCTTGAGGTCGCGGGCGGCGATCGCGTGCAGTTGCTCCGTGGCGGTGCCGCCGGCGGCGAGCACCTCGGCCATGTCCTGCTCGGAGCGTTCCATGATGCTGCGGACGATGGCCTCCAGCAGATCTTCCTTGCTCGAGATGTGCACGTAGAGGCTCCCGGCGTGCACCCCGACCTCCCGGCCGATGTCGCGCATCGAAGTACCCCGATAGCCCTGCCGGGCGAACAGGGTCGCGGCGATCTCGACGATCGGGGTCACGTAGTCGGTGCTGGCGTCAGGGCGTTCGGGCACCAGCCCATTAGATACCAGCCGATACCGGTCAGCACCAGGTGGGCCGGACTTCCACCCGGTGCAACAACTGTTTGTTGACAGCCCTGCGGGGCCGGGTTAGCGTCCATGGCAGGAGAAGCGGAGGCAGCTCGAAGATGCGCTACTACGACATTCCGGAACGGACGACCGCGCAGATTCTTGCCGACAAGGCGGCCCGGGCCGGCGATCGGTCGTTCCTGCACTGGGCGGGCCGGACGTTCACCTACCGGGACCTCGACGAGATCACCAACCGCTACGCCAACGGGTTCGCCGCTCTCGGCCTCGGCAAGGGTGACCACGTCGCGCTGATGATGCCCAACAGCCCCGAGTTCCTCTGGGCGCTGTGGGGGCTGGGCAAGCTCGGCGCCGTCGCGGTGCCGCTCAACACCGCGGCCAAGGGCGATCTCCTGCACTACTTTCTCGACCAGTCCGACTCCGTTGCCGTCTGCGTGGCGGGGGAGCTGCTCCCACGCGTCGCCGCGGTGCTGCCCGAGGGCGTGCGCACGGTGCTGGGCCACCAGGCCGATCCCGCGCAGCTGGCCGCGCTGCCCGGCGTCCGCACGTACGACCTGGCGACGTTCGCCGGCGCACCGGCCGAGCCGCCCGAACTGGCCGAGCCCGTGGCGTGGAACGATCCGCACCTGATCCTCTACACCTCCGGGACCACCGGGCCGTCGAAGGGCGCGATCTGCCCGCAGTCCCAAGGCCACGCCGTCGGGCAGCAGATGGCTTCGCTCAACGGTTACCGCTCGGACGATGTGCTCTACACCTGCTTGCCGGTCTTCCACGGCAACGCGCTGTGGTACACCGTCTACGCCGCGCTGTGGGCCGAGGCGTCCGTTGCGCTCTACCCGCACTTCTCCGCGAGCCGGTTCTGGTCGCAGATCCGCGAGTCCCGCGCGACCGTGTTCAACTGTCTCGGCGCGATGGCGAACATCGTCTGGCAGCGGCCACGGTCCACACTGGACCGTGAGCATTCGGTGCGGATCTGCATGATGGTGCCGAACTCGCGTGAGCTCGGCGAGGGTTTCCTGGAGCGCTACGGCGCCCGCGTCACGTCCGTGTACGCGATGACGGAGAACTGCGCGGTCACCGTGTTCGGGCCGGACGACCCCCCGGAGAAGGCGCCGTCGGCCGGGCGGGTGCGCGCGGACATGAGCGTGCAGATCGTCGACGACGAGGGCCGCGAGCTGCCGGCCGGGGTGGTGGGGGAGATCCGGCTGCGGCCCGGCGAACCGGGCATGACCATGCTGGGCTACTACAAGATGCCCGAGGCCACCGTCGCCGCGACACGTGATCTGTGGTTCCACACCGGCGACCGCGGCCACCTCGACGAGGACGGTTACCTGTTCTTCTCCGACCGCAAGAAAGAGGCGATCCGGCGCCGCGGCGAGAATATCTCCGCCTACGAGGTCGAGACGATCATCTGCCGGCACCCGGCGATCCTGGAGGCCGCCGCGGTGCCGGTGGCCTCGGAACTGGGCGAGGACGACCTGATGGTCTACCTGGTCGCCGAGCCGGGCACGCAGGTGTCCTACGAGGAGGTCATCGCCTTCTGCGACGAGCGGATGCCGTACTTCATGGTGCCGCGTTACCTGGAGCTGATCGACGGGCTGCCCAAGACACCCAGCGAAAAGATCGAGAAGTACAAGCTCAAGACGGCCGCCGCCGAACGGCTGGGCGAGCTGTGGGACCGGGAGGCGGCGGGCATTGTCATCCGCAAATGAACAGCGGGGCGACCCGGTTGTCCTCGAGGTGACCGGGGTGGTCGGCCGGATCCTGATCGACCGTGAGCACACGCGCAACGCGCTGGGCCCCGACGTGGTGGCCGGCCTGCGCGAGGCGATCGACGCGGCGGCCGGCGCCGGGTGCTCGGTGGTGGTCGTGCGCGGCGCCGGTGGCACCTTGTCGTCGGGGGCGGACCTGAAGTTCCTGCAGTCGGTGCTCGGCGACGAGGCCGCGCTGCGCGACTACATCACGTCGATCGGCGAGACGCTGGACCGGCTGGAGGCGGCGCCGTTCGTCTCGGTGTGCGTGGTGGACGGCTACGCCGTGGCCGGCGGCTGCGAGATCCTGCTCGCCTGTGACCTCGCCGTCGCCAGCGAGCGGGCGAAGATCGGCGACCGGCACCTGGAGTACGGGCTGCTGCCCGGCGCGGGCGGCTCCGTCCGGCTGACCCGGGCGGTGCCGCCGACGCTGGCCCGTCGCCTGCTCTACACCGGAGAGATCGTCGACGGGGTCACCGCGGCGCATTTCGGGCTGGTAAGCGAAGTAGTGCCGCCCGCGGAGGTGGACGAGGCCCTCGAGCGGGTCGTCGCCCGGCTCGCCCGCCACGCCCCGGACGCGCTGCGCGCCATGAAACGCCTGCACCGCAACGCGTTGACCACGGAGCCGGCCCCGGCGATCGTCGAGGAGCGGGAAACCCTGCTCGCCCACCTCGGCGGCGCGGCGGCGAAGGAGGGGCTGGCCGCGTTCGCCGAGCGGAGAGCGCCCCGTTTCACGCCGGACCGGTGACCAAGCATGGAAAGGTTGACCATGAGCACAGACGCCGCACGCCCGGTCTCGGGCCGGTGGTTCGAACAGCTGGAGACCGGCACGCTCGTGCAGCACGCGACCCGGCGCACCGTCACCGAGACGGACAACGTCTTGTTCACCACCATGACGATGAACCCGGCGCCGATGCACCTCGACGCCGACTACGCCTCACGCACCGAGTTCGGCAAGCCGCTGGTGAACAGCATGTTCACCCTTGCGCTGGTGGTCGGGCTCTCGGTGTACGAGCTGACCCTCGGCACGATCGTCGCGCAGCTCGGACTGTCCGATGTGGAGTTCCCGGCGCCGGTGTTCGCGGGTGACACGATCCGGGTGGACAGCGAGGTGGTCGAGGCGCGGGCGTCGAAGTCGCGCCCGCGCGCCGGGATCGTGGTGTTCGAGCACCGCGCGTACAACCAGCGTGACGAGCTGGTGTGCCGTGCGCGGCGCACCGGCCTGATGCACCGCAAGCCGACCGGGGAGGACGCGTGATCACCGACTACTTCGACCGGATTTCCGTCGGAGACAAGCACATCAGCCGCGCCCGCACGATCACCGAGACCGACGTGGTGTCGTTCGCGATGTTCACCGGCGACTGGCACCCGGCGCACACCGACACCGAGTACGCCTCGGCCGACCCGGTGTTCGGCGGGCGGGTGGCGCACGGCGCGCTGTCCCTGTCGGTCGCGCTGGGGCTGGTGACGTTCTGGCCCGAGGCGATGAAGGCGTTCTACGGCATCGACCGGCTGCGGTTCGTCACGCCGGTGCGCATCGGCGACACCCTGCACGTGGAGACCGAGGTGACCGGGCTGACCCCGCGTGACGACGGCGCCGGGGTCGTGACGTCGGACTTCCGGATCCTCAACCAGAGCGGTGAAACGGTGCTCGCCGCGTCGCTCAAGACCCTGGTCGTCAAGCAGCCGGTGGAGCAGCGATGAACGAGGTGGCGAAGGCGACCGAGGCCGCGCTCGCCGGTGGCGACACCGGGCGCTGGCCGGGCAAACTGCCGGTGCGGGAGCGGATCGCGCTGCTGCTCGACCCGGGCAGCTGGGCGGAGGACGGCCTGCTCGCGGACGCGGCGGGCGCGGGACTGCCCGCGGACGGCGTGCTCACCGGCGTCGGCACGGTCGAGGGCCGCCCGGTCGCGGTGATCGCGCACGATTTCTCCGTGAAGGCCGGTTCGTGGGGCGAGCTGACCTGCGAGAAGCAGGTGCGCATCCTGGAACGGGCGGACCGCGACCTGCTGCCGGTGTTCTACCTGGTGGACTCGGCCGGTGGCCGGCTGACCGACCAGCTCGGCTTCTTCTCCGGCCGCCGCGGCGCGTCGCGGATCTTCCAGATGCAGGTCAAGCTTTCCGGCCGGGTGCCGCAGATCTGCTGCCTGCACGGGCCTTCGGCGGCGGGCGGGGCGTACATGCCGGCGTTCACCGACTGGGTCGGCATGGTCGAGGGCAACGCGTCGATGTACCTGGCGTCGCCGCGCATCGCGGAGAAGGTGACCGGCGAGCACACCACGCTGGAGGAGATGGGCGGCGCGGTCATGCATGCCACCGTCTCCGGCTGTGGCGACGAGGTGTTCGACGCCGACTGGCAGGTGATCGCCGCGGCCCGGCTGCTGCTGTCCTACCTGCCCGATGACTGGCGCGCCACCACCGCCCTGCGGCCGCCCGCCGAGCCGGAGCTGCCGGACTGGCCCGAAGGACTCGTCCCGGACGACCCGAACACCGCCTACGACGTGCGCGAGGTGATCCTGCGGCTGGTCGACGCGGGCAGCTTCTTCGAGATCAAGTCCGGCTGGGCGACCGAGATGGTGACCGGGCTGGCGCGGCTGGACGGGCAGGCCGTGGGCATCGTCGCGAACCAGCCGTCGGTGCGCAGCGGCGCGATCTTCGTCGACTCGGCGGACAAGGCGGCGCGGTTCATCTCGCTGTGCGACGCGTTCAATGTGCCGCTGGTGTTCCTGCAGGACGTGCCGGGCTTCATGGTCGGGGTCGCGGTGGAACGGCAGGGCATCATCCGGCACGGCGCCAAAATGGTCGCCGCCATGGCCAGCGCCGAGGTGCCGAAGTTCAGCGTGGTGCTGCGCAAGGCCTACGCCGCCGGCTTCTACGCGATGTGCGCACCCGGCTTCGAACCACGTGCGACGATCGCGCTGCCGACGGCCACGATCGGCACGATGTCACCCGAAGCGTCGACGAACGCGGTGTACGCCAACAAGATCGCCGCCATCGAGGATCCGGCCGAGCGGGCGGAGTTCGTGCGGGCGCGGGTGGCCGAGCAGGCCGCGGACTTCACGTTGCTGCGGATGGGCAGTGAACTGCACGTCGACACGGTGGTGCCGCCCGAGGGGCTGCGCGCGGAGCTGGTGGGCCGGCTGAAGGCCGCGGCCCGCTGGGAACGCTCCGGCCACCGCCGCCACCACCTGATCAGCCCGGTGTGATCATGACACGTGGACTGGTACCCCGGAGCCTGTTGTTCATGCCGGGCACAAAACCCGCGATGGCCGCGAAGATTCCCGCCATCGCCCCGGACGCCGCCGTGGTGGACCTGGAAGACGCGGTGCCCGCGGCGCAGAAGGACGAGGCCCGCGCGGCCGCCGTCGCGGCGTTGACCGGGTTCGATCCCGGACCGGTTACGACGGTGCTGGTGCGGGTGAACCCGTCGTCGTCGCCGTGGTTCGCCGACGACCTGGCCGCGGTGGCCGGGCTCGGCGGTGCCGGTGTGGTGCTGCCGAAGTACGAGAGCGCGGCGGAGGTCGAACTGCTGCGTGCGCGGCTCGGCCCGGACGTGCCCGTGGTGGTCGGGCTGGAGACTGTGCGCGGGGTGGCGGATTGCCGCGAACTGCTGCGTGCGGACGTCGACGCCGTCTACTTCGGGGCCGAGGACTACATCGCCGACATCGGCGGCCGCCGCACCGAACGGGGTGACGAGGTGCTGTACCCGCGCAGCGAGGTGCGGCTGGCCGCGTTCCTCGGTGGGGTGGCGGCGATCGACCAGGCCGTGGTGTCCATTCGCGACGATCGGCGGTTCCGTGAGGATGCCGGACAGGGTCGCGCGATCGGCTACACCGGCAAGATCTGCGTGCACCCGCGCCAGGTCGAGCTGGCGCACCAGGTCTTCACCCCGGCGCCGGAGGAGGTGGCGCACGCCCGGGCGGTGCTGGCCGCCGCCGGTGAAGGGGTCGCCGTGGTCGACGGGCAGATGGTCGACGACGTGCACGTGCGCCTGGCCCGCGCGGTGCTCGACCGCCTGCCGGAGGCGCGATGAGGGTCGGGCTGATGTTCCCGCCGGGCGCCGACCCGGGGGAGATCCCGGCGGCGGCGCGCCGGGCCGAGGCCGCCGGGTTCGACTTCTTCGGCTGCGGCGAGCACGTGTTCTTCCACGGCCCGGTGACCAACGCGTTCGTCGGGCTCGCCGCCGCGGCGGGCGCGACCGAACGGATCCGGCTGCTCAGCGCGCTCACGGTGCTGCCGGTGTATCCGGCGGCGCTGGCGGCGAAGCTGATCGCGACGCTGGCGGCGGTGTCCCACGGCCGGTTCGAACTCGGTGTCGGGGTCGGCGGCGAGTACCCGCCGGAGTTCACCGCGGTCGGCGTGCCGCCGGCCGAACGCGGGCGCCGGGCGGACGAGGCGCTGGAGGTGCTGTCACGGCTGCTCACCGGGAAGCCGGTGACGTTCCGCGGTGAGTTCACCACCCTGGAAGAGGTGACGCTGCAACCGGTTCCGGCCGAGCGTCCGCCGGTCTGGGTCGGTGGCCGCCGTCCGGCGGCGATGCGCCGGGCCGCGCGTCACGGTGACGTCTGGCTGCCGTACCTGGTCACTCCGCAGCGGCTGGCCGGCAGTCTGGCGGAGGTCCGCGCGCTGGCGGCGGGAAACGGCCGGGCGCCGGATTCCGTGCGGGGCGGGGTGTTCTGCTGGTCCACTGTGGACGCCGACGGGGACTGGGCGCGCCGCGCCGTCGTCGAGGCGGTCAGCGAGACCTATCAGCAGGACTTCAGCCGGTACGCCGATTCGTATCTGCTGCACGGCACGCCCGCGCGGGTGCGCGAGCGGCTGGCCGAGTACGCCGACGCCGGGGCGGAGCACCTCGTGTTCGCCCCGGCCTGTCCCGAGGCCGACCGGGACCGGGTGGTCGACACGTTCGCCGCCGAGGTCCTGCCCTTCCTCGGGGAAAGGAAAGTTACCCGTGCCCACTGAATTCGGTGCCGTGTTCGGCAAGGTGCTGGTCGCGAACCGCGGTGAGATCGCCGTCCGGGTGATCCGCGCCGTGCGTGACGAAGGGCTGGACAGCGTCGCCGTCTACGCCACTCCGGACGCGCACGCACCGCACGTGCGCCTGGCCGACGAGGCCTACTCGCTGTACGGCAGCACCGCCGCCGAGTCCTACCTGGACATCGGGAAGCTGCTCGACGTCGCGAAGGTCAGCGGCGCGGACGCGGTGCACCCCGGTTACGGCTTTCTCTCCGAGAACGCCGATTTCGCGCAGGCGGTGCTCGACGCCGGCCTGGTCTGGATCGGCCCGGGTCCCGACGCCATCCGCGATCTGGGTGACAAGGTGACGGCGCGGCGGATCGCGAGGTCCGTCGGCGCGCCGCTGGTGCCGGGCACCGAGGCGCCGACCGGTTCGGCGGACGAGATCGTGGCGTTCGCGCGTGAGCACGGGCTGCCGGTCGCGATCAAGGCGGCGTTCGGCGGCGGCGGCCGTGGGCTGAAGGTGGCGCGGACCGTCGAGGAGATCCCCGAGCTGTTCGAGTCGGCGACCAGGGAAGCGGTGGCCGCGTTCGGCCGGGGCGAGTGTTTCGTGGAGCGTTACCTGGACCGGCCGCGGCACGTCGAGGCGCAGGTGCTCGCGGACGCACACGGCACCGTCCTGGTCGTCGGCACGCGGGACTGCTCGTTGCAGCGCCGGCACCAGAAGCTGGTGGAGGAGGCGCCCGCGCCGTTCTTGTCCGACGCTCAGCGGGAGCTGATCCACGCCTCGGCGAAGCGGATCTGCGCGGCGGCGGACTACCGCGGGGCGGGCACCGTCGAGTACCTGGTGGGGGCGGACGGCACGATCTCGTTCCTGGAGGTCAACACCCGGCTGCAGGTGGAGCACCCGGTCTCGGAGGAGACCACGGGGCTCGACCTGGTGCGGGAGCAGTTCCGCATCGCGCGGGGCGAGAAGCTGCCCTACGACGGCGATCCCGAGCCGCGTGGGCACGCGTTCGAATTCCGGCTCAACGGCGAGGACCCGGGCCGTGGGTTCCTGCCCGCGCCCGGCCCGGTGCGCCGGTTCGACCTGCCCTCCGGGCCGGGCATCCGCGTCGACTCCGGAGTCGAGGCGGGTTGTGTCGTCGGCGGGCAGTTCGACTCGATGCTGGCCAAGCTGATCGTCTCCGGCCCGGACCGGGCGACGGCGCTGGCCCGCAGCCGCCGGGCGCTGGCCGAGCTGACCGTCGAGGGCCTGGCGACGGTGGTTCCGTTCCACCGCGCGGTGGTGCGCGATCCGGCGTTCACCGCCGAGGCCGGGTTCGCCGTGCACACCCGCTGGATCGAGGAGGACTTCGACAACCGGATCCCGCCGTTCACCGAGGAGGCCGAGGACGACGGCCGGGTCGCCATCTCGGTGGGCGGCCGGCCCCTGCGGGTCGCCCTGCCGGGCCTGTCCGCGCTCGGCGCCAAGGAGGCCGGGATCCGGCAGGCGTCCGCGGAAGTCGAGCTCGGCGTGCGGGCGGGGGTGGTCGCCGGCGACGCGGTGACCACGCCGATGCAGGGCACCGTCGTCAAGCTCGCGGTGACCGAGGGACAGCAGGTGGCGGCGGGTGACCTCATCGTGGTGGTGGAGGCGATGAAGATGGAGAACCCGGTGAGTGCGCACCAGGCAGGCACCGTCAGCGGCCTCTCGGTGCAGGTCGGGGACACCCCGGCGCAAGGCACGGTCCTGTGCAAGATCACCAGCGACGAACGGACTGATCCGCATGCCGCAGCATGAATCCGACTGGTACGCCAGTGGCGCCACCGCGGTGGCGCCCGGCGTGCACCGGATCCCGCTCTCGCTCCCGGACGACGGATTGCGCGCGGTGAACTGCTACGTGCTCGAAGACGCCGGCGGCCTGGTGCTGATCGATCCCGGGCAAGCGGGCCCGCTGGCCCGCGCGGAGCTGGGCGCGGGGCTGGCGGAGCTGGGCTACTCGTTCGCCGACGTCCGCCGCTGCCTGGCCACCCACGTGCACCGTGACCACTACACCAACGCCGTGGCGCTGCGCCGTGAGCTCGGCTGCCCGGTGACCCTCGGCGTGGGCGAGCGGCCGTCACTGGCCGCGGTCCGGGTGTCCACTCGCTACGGCATGGACCCCCAGATCCTCGCCCTCCCGGAATGTGGCGCGGGATACCTCGCCGACCGGATCGACACCGAGGGTTCGGGACATCGGCTGCCGAACGACATCTGGGAAGAGCCGGACGAATGGCTCGACGACGGCGACGTGATCCGGCTGGAGTCGCGTGAGCTGCGGGTCATGCACACCCCCGGGCACACGATCGGCCACCTGACGTTCCACGACGTCGCGGCGGGCCTGCTGTTCAGCGGCGACCACGTGCTGCCCCGGATCACGCCGAGCATCGGGTTCGAGCCGGTGGCGGCGGACCTGCCACTGGCCGACTTCATGAACTCGCTCGAACGCACCGCGGCCGCCCCGGACGCGACGCTGGCCGCGGCGCACGGCCCGGTGACCGGCAGCGCGCACGAGCGGGCGGCGGAACTGCTCGCCCACCACGAGCGCCGGCTGGCTCAGACCGAGAACCAGCTCCGGGCGGGCGCGCGCTCGGTCCACGAGGTGGCTCAGGGCCTGCGCTGGACCCGCCGGGAACGCGAGCTCGTCACGCTCGACCCGCTCAACCGGATGCTGGCGGTGATGGAAACCAAGGCACACCTCGACGTGCTCGTCCAGCGTGGCTTGGTGCA